>JAIETQ010000004.1 GCA_019744995.1 Amoebophilaceae bacterium | reverse complement strand
CAAGTGCTCAAGTGTTTGATGCAGGGTTATTGCCAGACCCACAAATTATGCCAGCTTACGAAATTCCTACAACTACGGGAAATGGCGTAACTCCCGCATACTCTTTATGGATAAATTGGGATATTGGAAGTTTAATGACAAGATCATTAAAAGAGTCCGCTGCTAAGGAACTTCAAAAACAGGTAAGCTATAGTACTGCATGGCAAGAATGGATGATTGCCAATCAAGCAGAACTATTGGCAACAAGAGTATATTATTTACAAGAACAAGCTCGATTAATTCAACAATCCAATATTATTTCAAAAAATTACTTGAATGAATTACAGGCTAATTTTGAGCAACATAATATTAAAATCGATTATTTTAATCAGGAAAAAGCTACCTATCTAGATTTAGTAAATCAACAACAAACAATAGAGCGATTATTAGCTAAAACGAAACTAGAATTAACCCAAGTCATGGGACTTCCTCCAACTGCTAGTATACAGCTTCAAATTAATCCAAATATTACCATCCCAAAATTAAATGAAAGCGAATTATTTGCTTATGCTAGACAAAATAGGCTAGATGTTTTGGCACTAAAAGCAGGTTATAACAATCAAGAAATTCAAGTGCGCCAGGCTGTACTAGGTCAATACCCTCATTTTACTACTAGCATTTACCCAGGGCAAGATAATACAAGTAATGGATTCTTCGGAACTAATGTAGCTTTTGATATTCCTGTATTTAATCGTAATCGTGGAGCAATCGCTATTGCAACCGCTACGCGCGAGAATCTATATCTGGAATATATAGCAAGGTTACATAATATTCAATATGCTATTTATAGTGTGTCAAAAGAACTGACTTGGGCTACCGAGCAAGAAAAGACACTTAATAGTGAAATGCCACAACTTAGAAACACGGATAGTAGATTAAAGCAAGAGTTGTTAAATTCAAATATAAGCATGTCTAACTATACTAGTTTCCATAATACATTATTAACTAAAGAATTAAAACTCTTGTCTGTGCAACAAGATATAGCTGAACAGGGTGTAGCCATGCAAATGGCTTTAGGAAAATATTTAGATGGGCGCAATAATGAAATTAAATAAGACCAAGATCTATTTAACTATAACCGGAATAGTTTGTTTAGTTATTGCCCTGCTAATTTACTTTAATAAAGCAGATGATTCAGAACAAGAAATCAAACCAACTGCTTTAGTTAATATAGCAAAAGTAAAGAAACAAGAAATGGTAAGAACCTTATACGTTAATGGCACTGTAAACTATGCACCAGATAAGGTTCAACAAATTAGTTTTAATACAGATGTAGTAGTTGATCAGGTATTCATTCAACCAGGGCAGAAAGTTAAAAATGGACAAATTCTTTTAAAACTTAGCCCCAGCCCTAGTACTAGAGCTATTGTTGACAATGCTAAAATTTCGGTAGATTTTTCTCAAAAAGAATATAACCGATTGAATATTTTACGTAGTAAATATCTTGCTACCAACGCTGAAGTACAGAATGCTCAACAACAGTTATTAAAGTCTCAAACAGATTTACAGAATTTACTTGTTACTATCAATAGAATTAACCATACTTACTCTGCGAATATGAATGGCGTAGTAATTAATGTTAATGCTCAGGCTGGCCAAATTGTTCCTGCCGGAACCTTATTATTAAGTATCGGAAATAAATTACAAGCACAATTTAATGCGCCTGCTACTTATAAAGATAACATTAAATTAAATCAAAAAATTCAAGTTACTAGCTTAAATAATACTAAGTACACTCAGTTAAGCCTAATCTCAAATATATCAGGGCAAATTGATCCAATTAGCGCCACCATAGGACTTAATGCACCATTGGATATATCTACTGGCTTTATATCAGGAGATAGTATTACCGGTAAAATTTATTTAGATCAAGTGAGTCAACAACTGGCTATTCCCAAATCAGCATTGTTGTATAAAGGGGATATCCCGTATATCTTTATTAATAAGAAAGGAATTGCCGAGCAAAAATGGGTGACTATCTTATATCAAAACGAAAGTACTGTTTATCTTAGTAGTGGTGTTTCTGAAAATGAAGAGGTTATAACATCAGGGAATTACGAACTAGACCCAGGAACTAAATTACGTACGGAGTTGAATAAATGATTTCATTATGGCTTAAAAAACATCGTACTTCAATATTATTTTTATTTTTTGTTTTAACTGCGGCAGGAATTTTTACAACGATAAAATTACCTGTTTCTCTCTTTCCTAGCATTGAATTTCCTCGGATAATTGTAAATGTGGATACAGGTGATATGCCAATTGATAAAATGATTGTTGAAGTAACAAAGCCATTAGAATATGCTTTACGTAAAGTTCCCGGAGCTAGTGGTATCCGTTCAATAAGCAATAACGGCACCACAGAGTTATCAGTCAATTTTCAGTGGGGGCATGATATGCCCCTTGCACTACTTCAAACTCAAGCTGCAATTAGTCAAATAGCTCCTACTTTACCGGAAGGTGTCTCTATGAATGCTTTCCGTGTTGATCTAAGTGGATATCCAATGTTTGGGCTATCTCTCACCTCTGTACTTAAAAGTATGGTCGAAATAAAAGATTTTGCAAACTTTGAGTTATTGCCAATACTAAATTCTGTCCAGGGAGTTGCCAGTGTTGAAGTCTTGGGCGGGCAAAATGCGGAATTTCAAATACAATTTAACCCTCTGAAATTAAAGCAAAACAGCTTAACTATAAATGATATTAATCAGGCTCTTGCTACAAATAACACTATAGTTTCTGCGGGGAGGATAGAAGACCGTTATCGCCTATACTTAGTGATGTCCGGAAGTCGAAAGAAAAATTTAGAAGATTTAAAACAGGTAATAGTGCGGAGTGATGCTAGTGGAATACTGAGATTATCTGATATCGCTTCCATAAAAATTGGTACTACACCGGCATGGATACGGGTAACATCGAATAATACAAACGCGGTGCTAATTAATATCCGTCAACAAATTGGTGCAAACACTGTTGAGATAGCAAATTTAATCAAAGATAGATTAAAAGACTTCGGCCAAACAGCTTCAAAAAGCATAACATTACAGACTTATTATGATCAATCAAAATTAATCAAGGATGCTGCCGGCAGCGTAAAAGAGGCTATTCTAATTGGTGCATTTTTAGCAGCTTTAGTTGTATTGTTTTTTTTAAGAAACTGGCGATTAACTATTATAGTAATTCTGATTATTCCCTGTGTAATTTCAACAACCGTTTTAATCCTTTATGCATTTGATATGAGCTTTAATATCATGACTTTAGGTGGGATAGCTGCAGCTGTTGGCTTAGTAATTGATGATGCCGTGGTAATGATAGAACATATAGCTCGAAGATTGGCCGAGGAACAATCTAATCCCAATTACCATAACGAAGGTATAATTAACGCCGGTATGGAAATGCTTAAACCACTAATTGGCTCATCTATGGCCACTATTATTATCTTTGTCCCTCTATCTTTCCTTAGCGGAATTACTGGTAGTCTCTTTAAAGCTTTGGCACTTACCATGACATCTGCGCTGCTCATATCCTTTTTCTTCACATTTTTAGTTGTTCCCTTGCTTAGTGAAATGCTATTGATTAAGGTTAAATTCCGACATCATGAAGACGGAAAATTACTGCATAAACTACAAGGAAAATACGTATCAGTTATGCAAAATGTGTTATCTACTCCTAAATTGTTAATAATCCCGATTTTAGGATTCCTTTTAATTGGCTACGCGGCTTATGATAAAGTTGATTCAGGGTTTATGCCATATATGGATGAAGGGACAATTGCTATTGACTATACAACAAAACCAGGTACATCCTTAACTGAAACAGATTGGATTCTCAAGCAAGCCGAGTCAATTATAACGTCTATTCCAGAAGTAAATGGTTACTCTCGCAGAACCGGATTACTTTTTGGTGGGAGTATTACTCCACCCAATAGAGGCGATTTTTTTATTAGCTTAAAGGATCACCCCAGAAGAAATATTGATGAAATCATAGATGAGTTACGTAATAAAATTGCCCAAACAATTCCGGGTCTACAATTTAGTATAGCGCAATTAATTGGTGATATGATTGGAGATTTAACCTCAGTTCCTCAACCGATTGAAATAAAGATTTTTGGAGGTACTCAAACTTCTTTGATGCCAATTGCGACTATTGTTGCTGAAAAAATCAGCAAGGTACGTGGAGTCGTTGAAATTAAGGATGGAATTGTATATTCAGGTGATAATATTGAAATTGATGTTGATCCAACAAAAGCTGCAATATTTGGTTTAGATCCAGATAAAGTAAATCAGCAAGTTCAAAGTCAAATAGCTGGGAAGTATGTTAGTAATGTATTAAGTAAAGATAAGGTGATTCCTATTCGAATCATGGCTGAAGATAATTTACACAGTACTGTAGAGCAACTAAATAATATTATGCTTAGTGGTTCTGCGGGTAAATATACAATATTGGAACAAATCGCCAATATTAAAGCTCAAACAAACCAAACTCAACAAATAAGAGAAAACTTAAAACCAATGATAGCTGTTACAGCAAGGATCAGTGGCCGAGGACTTGGCTCGACAATGGAGGAAATTAAGGGAATAATGAAAAAAACTAATCTTCCTAGGGGGGTATATGTTCAGTATGGCGGGATATATCAAGAGCAGCAAAAATCTTTTAAGGATTTAATCCTTGTATTTGTTAGCGCAGAGTTCTTGGTTATATTATTATTGTTGATAATTTATGAGAATATTAGTATCGTATTGAGTATTCTAATAATGACATTGCTTACACTACCTGGAATGTTTATAGGGTTATTCTTAACTAAAACTGAACTAAATATTTCATCAATGATGGGCATGACGATGGTAATTGGTATGGTAACAGAAATTGCTATTTTTTACTTTTCGGAATTGAATTTATTGCCAAATCAAGATCAAAAACACATAATTCACGTGGGGGTTATGCGCATGCGCCCAATTTTAATGACCTCAATTATAGCTGTTTTAGCACTTCTTCCACTAGCCGTTGGATTTGGAGTTGGTTCCGAAATGCAGCAGCCACTAGCTATTACAATTATTTCGGGTTTAATTGTTGCTGTTCCATTAATTTTGGTTGTAATGCCAAGTATTTACCTAGTTTTACAAAAGAAAACTCATAGAAAAGTTTAGCGAGTTGAGTTTATTATAACATGTACTATAGTTAGTTAGAGGTCGTTATTATGTTAAATCAAATTTTACTATTTATCTTAACACCTTCGATTTGCATGATTTTAGGTGGGATTACTGCAATTTATTTTACTCCATCAGAGAAAATAACTTCAATGACCCAACATTTTGCAGCAGGAGTAGTTTTTGCAGCGGTAGCTAAAGAGTTAGTAGTAAAGCTGGGTGGTGCTCATCAAAGCCAATTGTCCCTGATTGGTGGCTTCTTGCTGGGCTTGGCCTGTATGCTTTTTGCAAAATTTATAAGTAATAAACTTGAAGAAAAGAATAATAAACTAGCAATAGGCTTTATTGTTTCGATTTTTATAGATGTATTTATAGATGGGCTATTAATTGGGATTGCGTTTCTAACTGGCGAAAAAGGTGGAATATTAATTACTATCGCACTTTCTATAGAAATAATCTTTTTAGGAATCGCAACTAGCGCTACATTAAAAGATAAAAACCTAAATACGCTCCTTAAAATTTTGATAATTTTAGGACTATCTCTAACGATACCTTTTGCAGCAGTTATAGGATTAACTTTATTTAAAAATGTTAACCCTAATTTAATGGGTGGTATTTTAGCTTTTGGTACTGCTGCTCTACTTTATTTGGTGACAGAAGAGTTATTAGTAGAAGCTCATTTAACAAAAGAAAAATTCTGGATGCCAATGTTTTTCTTTCTAGGGTTTTTATTGATATTAGTTCTGGAAAATTAATTATATAATAGCCCATCATACAAAATACAGTTAGAGTGACGATAATAATTAAGGATCTATTATTTTCTACTAAGATTATAGACAACATTAATAAAGATATTATGTGATTTTATTACCAAACATGATTATTGCCATGCCGAGTAAGGTTACGCCAGAGCCAATAATATCCCAAACAGTTGGCGTTATGCTATCAACAATCCAAAGCCACAAAATTGCCGTTCCAATGTAAACTCCCCCATATGCAGCATAAACTCGTCCAGCAGCGGCTGGGTGAAGCGTAAGTAGCCAAGAAAATACAGCAAGTGAAATAAAAGCAGGGAAGAGAAGCCACGGACTTTTTCCATGATTAAGCCATAACGCAGGTAGATAGCATCCCAAAATTTCTGCTATTGCTGTTACGAAAAAAAGCCCAAGTGTTTTCAGTTCTAACATAGTTAACTCTTAATAAAGGTTTTATGATTTGTATGCGCTTATTTGTACGCCGCGATGTCTTAGATATTTATAAAGAGTGTTTTTTGCAATACCTAATTGGCCTGCAATTTGATTAACACTTAATTTACCTTCTTTATATAATGTTTCGGCAGCGCAAGCGGTGGCTTCAGCATGCTGTGATAATCCTTTAGGTTTCCCGCCTTTACGCCCTCTGGCTCGGGCAGATTCAAGCCCAGCTTTTGTACGCTCACTAATCAAATCGCGTTCAAATTCAGCCAGACTTGCAAAGATATTAAAAGTTAAACGACCTTGCGGGGTAGTAGTATCAATATTATCGTGCAAGCTTTTAAGCCCAATCTCTTGTTTAATAAGTTGGCCAACTATATCAACAAGGTTTTTAAGTGATCTACCCAGTCTATCTAATTTCCAAATAATTATTACATCACCCGGCCTCACCGGATTTAACATTTCCTGTAAAACAGGTCTTTCAGATTTTGCCCCACTAATAACTTCTTTGTATATCCTGGCACATTTTTCTTTATTCAGTGCATCAAGCTGTAAATCAAGGTTTTGATCTTTAGTGGATACTCTAGCATAACCGATTATCATATTAATCCTTAAAATTGTATACGAAAGTCAACGTATAAAGAATATTTATACTTTGATAATGCTAACCAGTATTATGACCTATTTTTGAGTTATAATGTTGCATATTTCCAAGCTTACAAAAAGTATAACAAAACCTTCGTTATTATGGACTATAAATTATGCC
This sequence comes from Amoebophilaceae bacterium, assembly GCA_019744995.1. Taxonomy (GTDB): domain Bacteria; phylum Bacteroidota; class Bacteroidia; order Cytophagales; family Amoebophilaceae; genus Cardinium. The sequence goes on along the minus strand of JAIETQ010000004.1, from coordinate 3,048 downwards.
ACGCCGTAGTGTATTAACCGAATCAGAAAAACAAGCGTTACTTATAATTCCAACTGAATTACCTGAATTAAGCAAGTATTACTTGCTCTCTGAAGCGGACATTTCGCTAATCGGCAAAAAGCGAGGGAAACATAATAAACTTGGTTTTGCACTTTTATTATGTTGTATGCGGTACCCAGGTTCATCTTTTGACGCTGAAACCGATATTCCATTACTAACACTAAAGTTTATTGCTAACCAACTAAAAATCAAAGATTTTTCAGTTTGGAGAAATTACTTTAAGCGTGATTCAACTCGTAGAGAACATATTTTAGAATTACAAAGTTTATTTGGGTTTAAAACGTTTACTAATTCGCACTACGAGAATTACATTAAAAAATTAACGCCATGCAAAACAAAATGATAAGGGTATTATTGTAGCGAATCAGTTAATCACATTGCTACATATGAATAAAATAATAGTTCCCAGCATATCAGTAATTGAACGTTTGTGTGCCGAAGCCATAACCAATGGTAATCAAGAGTTATATAGTGATTTAGTTGCAGCTCTCTCAGACATACATATATTTGAGTTAGACGAGTTATTAAAGCTAAAAGCTGAAACAAGAATTAGTAATTTGCACTGGTTACTGCAACCAGCAACAATACCAAAGCCAAAGCATATTTTACTGCACATTGAACGATTAAAAGTGATTAACAAGCTTAATTTACCGAGTAATATTAGTAAAAACGTGCACCAAAATCGTTTGATCCGGATAGCTAAAGAAGGTAAAAACATGCCAGCGGGGGAGATTCAGAAGTTTGAACCAAGCCGCAGATATGCTACGCTTGTAGCAGTGGTCATAGAAACAAGAGCTTCTATTATTGATGAAATAATTGAACTTAACGACAAAATACTTGGAAATATCTTTAATAAGGCTAAGCATAGTCATAATAATGAATTTCAAAACTCAAGTAAAACCATAAATGAAAAACTTAACCTCTATGTTAGGATTGGCCAAATACTAATTACCGCCAAACAAAATAATGAAGACCCATTTCAAGCCATCGAAGCAGTCATTCCTTGGGATGACTTTACTAAGTCAGTCAATGATACCAAAGAGCTTGCCAAGCCAGATAGCTTTGATTCGCTTTATAAAATCACTGCATACTATTCATGGATTAAACGGTATATGATTGAATTCTTGGAAGCCCTGGAATTTAAACCGTCTAATAGTACAACTGAGCTTTTCAAAGCCTTGGGAATAGTAAAACAGATGCATCATGGTAAATTGCGTAAGGTTCCGGATAAAGCCTCGACAATATTTATCAAAAAGCAATGGCATAGCTTAGTTTTCAAAGACAATGGTGCTATTGATAAACAGTTTTATGAGTTTGCGGTACTTACCGAATTAAAAAATTCGCTCCGTTCTGGGGACATTTGGGTTGTCGGCTCCCGTAAACACAAAGACTTTGATGAATATTTATTGGACAAAGAAATTTTCAAACAAAAACGTTTAGAATCACCATTGCCTACAGTTGGCTCATGCAGTTTCAAAGAGTTTATTACTGGCAGAACCGATATTTTAAAAGCTAACCTTAAAGAAGTTCATGAGTTAGCATTAAAAGATGAATTACATGATGCAACCATTAACGATGATGGCTTGAAAATTACCCCACTGACAAATTCAGTCCCAGAAGAAGCATATGCATTTAATCAAAAGGTATATGCCTTACTACCTAAAATAAAAATCACTAATTTGCTTCAGGAGGTTGATACTTGGACGAATTATACACAACATTTTATCCATTTAAAAAATGAAAAGCCAGCCGGAAACAATCAATTATTATTAACTGTAGTGCTCTCTGATGCAATAAATTTGGGGCTGACTAAAATGGCTGAAGCTTGTCCTGGTACCACTTACTCAAAACTATCTTCAATGCAGGCCTGGCATATTAGGGAAGATACCTATACAAGAGCGCAGGCAGTTCTGACTAACACCCAGCATCAACAGGAAATTACAAAATATTGGGGAGATGGTAATAGCTCATCTTCTGATGGCCAACGATTTAAAGCAGGCGGCACAAATCAGCATTCAGCGAACAAAAATCCAAAATACGGCAGAGAACCAGGTGTAACTTACTATGGGCATATTTCAGACTTGTATGCACCATTTCACATGAACCTGATAACCACTAATCTCCGTGATTCAACTTATGTCTTGGACGGTTTGCTGCACCATGAGGCAGACCTTAATATCTATGAACACTATACAGATACTGCTGGATTTACCGACCATGTGTTCGCATTAATGTATCTGTTAGGCTTCAAGTTTGCACCAAGAATCCGCGACTTAAACGATAAACGGATATATTTGCCTAATAAATCTGCCAGTTATCCGGCATTATCCAGTATGGTTGGTGGTTACCTTAATTTAAAATTAATTGAGCAGAATTGGGATGAAATCATGAGATTGGCTATGTCAATAAAGCATGGCACGGTTACATCATCATTAATACTACGGAAGCTTGGCAGTTACCCACGACAAAATAAACTAGCTCTGGCACTTCGAGAGCTTGGTAAGCTGGAGCGTAGCATTTTTATGCTTGAATGGTCAAAAGATCCGCAATTACGGCGCAGGGTACAAGCAGGACTAAATAAAGGTGAAGCAAGACATGCTTTAACCAGAGCGGTACATTTTAACCGGCTAGGCGAAATTAGAGATAGAACATTTGAAAATCAATTGCACCGGGCAAGCGGTTTAAATTTAGTGGTTGGAGCCATTATATTGTGGAATACGGTTTATATTCAAAAAGCGATTGATTATTTACGAAAAACGGACAAAGACTTTAATGAAGGATTAATCAAGCACTTATCGCCCTTAGGTTGGGAGCATATCAATTTAACCGGAGATTATATTTGGAGTAATGCACTAAAGAATAGTCAGCTAAGAATTGGATAATTCCTTAGCGTACGATAATTTCCGAATTCTCGTGTGACCCCAGGTATGCCGTAAGGCTGGGATTAGGGTTGTAATGATAACAGGTGATAATGGATTAACCGCACAA
>JAIETQ010000029.1 GCA_019744995.1 Amoebophilaceae bacterium | reverse complement strand
TATTAAAAAAATGAATCAAAAAATCCGTATTAAAATTAAGTCCTTTGATCATGTATTGCTGGATAAATCAGCGGAAAGTATTGTTAAAACGGTAAAGGCTACTAAAACAGTAGTCAATGGGCCTATTCCGCTTCCATGCGAAAAAGAGATCCATACCGTATTACGTTCTCCACATGTTGATAAAAAATCTAGAGAACAATTTCAACTTTGCACCTATAAACGTTTGATAGATATTTATTCTAATAGCCCAAAAGCGGTAGATGCGCTAATGAAACTAGAGCTGCCTAGTGGGGTTGAGGTGGAGATAAAAGTCTAAATCGCTAGAAAGCGCGCAATAAGGTGCAACATTCAGCTTATAGGCTAGGCGTTGGTTTAATGATTGTCAATAGTCAGAAAAAAATTTTTGTAGGCAAAAGAAATAACCTTACGTCTAGTCTTGATGATTTCCTTTGTTATAAAGCATGGCAAATGCCACAAGGTGGTGTGGATAACGGTGAGCAGTTTGAAGCTGCAGTTTTCCGTGAAATGCAAGAAGAGATTGGTACAAATCAAGGTCATATTATTGCGCATACTACCTCTCTACTTCACTATGATTTTCCTCTTGATATTCAAAAAAATGCTTTTAATGGTGCCTGTAAAGGGCAACGCCAACGTTGGTTTTTACTAGAATTTATAGGAAGCGAAAAAGACATTATACTTAACCAAGGATCTTGTGAATTTATAGCATGGAAGTGGGTGATGCTAAACGAACTGATTGATTTAGCGGTAGATTTTAAAAAAGAGCTGTATAGGAAAGTGGTAACTGAATTTGCTTGGTATTTTAAATAAATGGGCAATAAATACCATTTTGCAAGGCAGGCATCCTGATATGCGTATAAAAACCTAGCCTTTAAATCTTGGACAGGCATGGAGTGAGCGAAGCGACCGACTCTGAATGTTCCAAGATTTAAAGGCTAGGTTTTAGCATATTATCCGTCTCCCTAGGTTAGGACGTTTACATTAACATAAATAGATAAAAATATTGCTTATGACCCCATTAATTCTCCCCTTTTCCATTGCCTTATTATTTGGATGTCTACTTGGTTGGCTCTTTGCCCATGCCCTCAATAAAGTAACCATTGCTCATTTAAAACATCTCATTACCAATTTAAATCAAGAGAATATAGCTGCAAAAAACCAATATACCAGCTTACAAGATCAATACCTGCAAATTAGTAAAGAACTCTCCACCGCATTAGCTAATCATGCCCATCTAGAAAAGCAAATAACCGAACAAGGGCTTAGCTTTACCCAGCTCCAAACACAAATGACTAGCCATTTTAAAAATATAGCCCATGAACTCCTCGAAGAAAAAAATAAAAAATTTACCGACCATAGCCAACTCCAAATAGAACAACTCTTAACTCCACTCCATGAAAAGATTAGTGTTTTCGAAAAACAAGTCGCTCAATCCAATCAAGAACATTTAGCTAGAAATGTAGCCTTACGCACCGAATTAAAACAATTACATGAATTAAATCTAAAAATTACCCATGAAGCCGAAAATCTAACCAACGCACTCAAAGGCAATTCAAAATTACAAGGAGGATGGGGAGAGTTTATTTTAGAAAACATTTTAGATCAATCGGGGTTGGTAAAAAACAGAGAATATCTTGTACAGCCCTCTCTTGCTAGCGAATCAGGACAAAGATTTCAGCCAGATATAATCATCACTTTACCCAATAAACAACACATCATTATCGATGCAAAAGTATCTTTAACCCATTATGAACAATTTTTTAATACAGAAGATATTGCTCAACGCCCCCTATACCTTAAACAACACATTCAATCCATTAAAAGGCATATAAAAACATTAAGTGAAAAGAATTACCAATCCATATATAATCTCCAAGGATTAGATTTTGTCTTGATGTTTATACCTATTGAGCCTGCCTTTGCGCTAGCTGTGCAAGAAGATATAGCGCTTTTTAATGAAGCTTATGCACGCAATATTGTCATCGTATCCCCCTCCAACTTAATGGCCACCTTACGCACCATTGCTAATTTGTGGCGTCAAGAGTATCAAAGTCAAAATGCATTAGAAATTGCTATCCAAGGAGGTGCATTATATGACAAATTTGTATCATTTATGGAAGATCTTAAAAATATAGGCCGCCAGTTAGATTTAACACAAAAAAATTATACAGAGGCCACAAAAAAACTATATGATGGCAAAGGTAGTTTGGTATCCAGAGCAGAAAAAATGAAAAAATTAGGTGCCCGTACCAGTAAGGTTTTACTTACCGATCAGATTGCAGATTAGCTATTCCAATATCGTTTCCTCATATTTAGCAAGAATATCTTCGCAAAGCTTTCTAAGTTCTTTTGTAAGTTTGTTCACCCCTACCGACTCAGCAAAACATATATAAAATGCTAAAGTCTGCTTAGCTACTTTGACTTGTTTGTCTAAAGGACGATGTTTTAGCGTAAGTACATTGTGGAACCTGTCTGCTATCTTGACTTGTACAGCACGAATATCTTTAAACTTACGTAACTGTTCTTGACTTTCTGTTTTATTTAATTTCTTTTTACGGAAAGATGCCCCCATATGGGTTACGGTAGCTACAATGGTAGCTACTTCAGCTCCATACTTACTTTGGATATAAGAGAGTGGTATTTTAGAATCTTCTACTACATCATGCAAAAGTGCGGCCAAAATAGCAGTGGAATCTTTAGTTTCTTGAAGCAATAGCATAGCCACAGCTATAGGATGTATATAATATGGTTCTCCAGAAGCCCTGACTTGATCTCCATGGCACAACTTAATAAATTCAATAGTTTCTTGTATCAACCTACTTGTTAAAGTAGTTTCTCTCACTAATAATGTCTCAAGTTCCTTTTCTTGTGCTATGGAAGACTCCGTTTCTGCAACAGGAAGATAAGGATATGGAGGTATGTAGTTCATTACCTGGTCTCTAATTTCATCAAGGTCTACAGGTAAGATACAAGTAATAGCAAGAGGCATTTCTACTAAACAACCATAGTGCGCATTGACAATACGAATCAAGAAGTATCTATAGAGTTCATGGGTATCTTTGGGGACAGTATATTTTTTATCGTCCAAGGATTCTTTGTAAACCGCTTCTATAATTGGAGGGGCTGGAGTAGTACTGAATGAAAAGGATAAGGCTGGTAAGTTTTTTGTGAAATTTTCTGCCTTATTAAGCATGTATTCAATGGATGTATCTAATATATAAAGATGGGCTACTTTATCTACTGCACTTGTAAGTATATAATAAAGGGCATTTAGGAGCATTTGTTCTAATTTTACAGGATCAGCACAAAGGGTAGAACGGCTGGTATAATTATGGCATATTAACTTTATAGGCTGTTCTAGCGTATTTACTTTTTTGATTAGGCTATTTATAATTTCTTGGATATCAACCATTTTATGTTCTAAACATAAATGATATGCTCGAATATAGCGCGACTCTTCTATAAATTGTTTGTAACCTTTTAAACGATCAACCAGGTGGTTAATATGTTTTTTGATCTCTTCTAATATGTTACTATCGCGGGCAATTAATTCGAGTTTATTGGTAATTTCAGCGATAATTCTTTCTTTAGAACCATCCTTATAAGCCAATCGATCTGCATGATAATGGTACTGGAGATGTTTGACTTGATCTCTTAAATAGGTTTCTATATCTTTACTTAAATAGGTTATTTTTAATGCATCTTTTTGTTTATTAATTTTCCAATATTGCATAATGATATAGACTACCACAAAAGAAAGAATGGTACAAATAAATCTCCCCCATTCTCCGTTCCACTCTTTTATAATGATTTCCCATGCACAATGTTTAGAAGGAACCATGTAGTGCATATTGGTCAATGCCAGCACAACCATCCCTAAAATCATTTTCCATGGTAATAAAAGGATACCTACCAGTATATTTATTAAAAAGACCATGATAGCTAATGAGCCATAATTATGGATATATAACATATAGCTACCTGATACAAAAAGTATCAAAAAAATAACTAGAGGGTAACTATAAACAAGGAGCTCACCTAGAAAGGTGTTCCCCCTTTTTTTTAACGTAGGATATAACAACAATAAAACAGCTAATCCGGTAGTAGTCATCCAAAGAAATAAATTCATTTCTTTAGGTGCTGTATATAGACGGATGATTTGGATAAAATTTACATAAAGCCCCATGAAAACAAATGTAACCTCCTTTTGAGGGATCAGCTCCTTTAAGTACCTAGTAAGCCTAAAGTTTTTAAAGGCTTCTTTTAATGCTGCCTTGCGGGATGCTCTTTTTTGTTTTTCTAGGGTTAAAGGGATGGTGTCTTTGATACCGATCCAACCTGTACCAGGAACTGTGGGTAAAAGGTAATGGCTACCTACTAGGAAGAGTAAGCTGATCAACATTGCTAACGGAACATCATATTTAATGTTTAAACAACTTAGTAATCCACTTTTACAAGCTATTATGGTTAACATACCAAAGCCCATGCCTAACAATACAGATTTAGTAGCAGGACGGAAGCCTAATACAGCCATCATAAAAGGAACGGTCACAATAGGTCCGTAAAAACCTGCACAAAGCATGAGTAGGTCAAGCAAATCCTGTTTGTAAAAAGCAAGCTGTAAGGCTACTAGCACCATTACACAAGAAAAAGGGTAAATAAGTATGAATTTATTTTTTATTTTCCAACCCAATACAGTTGGAAGATCATAAGTGAATAATACAGCCGCTACGTGCAAATTGGAATCAGCTGTAGACATAGCTAGCGCTAAAACACCCATACATACAAAACTTTTTAACCAAATAAAGTTGTACATTTCCAAGATGTGGTCTATCAATCTGGCCGGATTCAAATCAGCATCATGAGCCCGTAATGCAACAGCTAAAAAAGATATTATACCTAATATTAGGAGACCAATAATACTGGTATAAGTAAAAGCAGAACGAAGCTGCCATACATTTCTTGCCGTATACACACGCTGAATAATAGAAGGCTGTAAACTAGGCAACAAGAACATAAACATTAACAATAACGTATTCCTAAACTGAGGATGCAATCCAACAACTTTTGTTACATCAAAGGCTGGATGAGTGGTAAAAACACTACAAAGCGTTTCACACGTTGTATGCCTACCTACCAAATAAAGTAGTACAGGGATTAATGTGTTAAAGGTAACAAACTGAATAACATCCGTAAAGGTAACTGCCCTTATACCCCCAAAAATAGAATATAATAAAACAACCCCTACTGCAATATAAATAGGTGTATTTCCCTCTATCTTACAACATAGTTTGATGATTCTAGAGATAACATTCAATTGCATAGCCACTACTCCTATCGAAAATAATATGCCTGATAGGGCTGTAATCAGCCTAACGGTTTTACCAAATATACTCCCCATAGACTCTGCTATAGACAAATGGTGCATAAATTCCCCCATACGTAGCGCCATAAAACGGCTCATAAATAAAAATTGTAACGGGCTTAATAACGTAGGTATGGCAAAGTATAGTCCATAGGTATAAATATGTTCTAAATTACGGAATAACAATCCACCACCAACTTGGGTTCCTACAATAGTAGCTACCAATGTTGTCACAGAAAAATTTTTATCCCCTACTGCAAACTGTTGAAATGTTTTTGTTTTTCTTCCAGCCCCAAAACCTGAGATAAGACAAATTAATAAGAAAAGACCAACAAAAAAGAAAACTGGATCTATATACATAAGCGAATAAGCGAAAAATTTTTACAATAGACCCGTTGCGTAAGTACTTAGATTAGCATTAGAAATTGCTATCCAAGGAGGCGCATTATATGAAAAATTTGTAGCGTTTTTTAAAAATACAAATAATAAATTTAAATCTGAACATGTTAGAAAAAAGGGGGGTAGATATTCCAGAAAATAATACCCCCCTATTATGGCCTATAGGCTATAGTATAACACAACACTTAGGGCACTTGCTACCCCGAACACCTTCCATATTACATTCGAGTGCCCGTCGAGTTGCTGCACTTGCATAATCGAAAGGTGTTTTACCTTCTTTATTCTTAAGAATCTTTGCTTCAGAGCCACATAATTGTTGGATGATAGTTATGGAATTCGTGGAATCCAGATACGTTGCATAATGTAAAGCAGTATCACCAGTAAGGGAATCTTGTTGATTTACTATAGTATAATAATCATTATAACCAATAATCTGTAGAAAAAATTCTACTACCTCTGGAGCATCTACACGAATGGCATAATGCAAAGGAAAAACCTTACCCCTCACAGCATTATCAAAAAATTCAAACTCAGTTGTCAAACAGTCATAAGCTCCACATTTATCAAGACAATACTTTAGTATATTTAATCTTTTATTTTTAATGGCTATTAAAAAAGGAGCTACAATACCTTTCCAATAAGAAAGTCATTGGCTACTAGAGGGTAGGTATGTCTACTTACTTGTACCTATTTACCTCCCTAGTATTACTTATTTTAAGTATACTTCTCAACAAATACAATAGACCCCAACCATAGACAACCGTTTTTTATAAGGCTTTACAATAGCCCCTATATAATAGTCCCTCATTATCTGTAGCAGGCAATCGTTGGTAAAAAGAAAAACAACCTGAATCCTTAAGGTGTGTAATCGTAGGATAAGGTTTCATCTGCTCTTTATCGCTTTTATAAATAATATAAAAACAAGGCTTATCAATAGCTCCTGCTAATAACCAAGGTAGATCTTGCTCTTTTAACCCCTTTTCTAGGGGTTTATTGGCATAAAAAAGAGGGGCTGCCGCTTTAAAACCTACCGTTACCAGGTATACCTCTTGACCACTACATGCTTTACAAAAATCTACCAGCTCTTTTTGAACATAGGCTTCTATTTTTGGCCCAATATGGCTTAAAAATAAAGTAAGCGAACCCATATGTACCACCATAGATAGGCCAATAAACAACACCAAACGACACCGTAAGAGGTAATAAAAAGACACCCCTAAACCTATAGCATAGACCACCCCTGGCATACTATCCCAATAGCTCCATAGTACCGGAAGATCCAATGCAAATCGTACATTTGGGTTGTTAACCCAACAGATCCAGCGCTCTTTATGTAACATCATCCAAGGCATAAGTAATAATCCTAAGGCTATAACCATACCAAATGCTAAAAATAAAAAAGGAATCCACCGAGGTATAGGACGATGCGTAGCTATAGGTAGATCAAAGAAATGAGCGGCAAAAAAAGTTATCGGAAAGTAGGCCATAGAACTATAGTGTACAATCTTGGTACCCACTAAGGTAAAAGTAAGGAGCACGACCATGAATAAGCATTGCATATGGGTGAGCAATTCATCCTTTTGCGCTAACTTTTTTTGTTTAAACCCTAATAGCCCAAAGAAAGAACTAGGAAAACAGCCCCAAAACAAAACCAACAAGTGGTAGTACCACCCATGGGTATGGGTATCAACAGGAGATTGATAAAGCAGTAGATGATAGTGCCAAAACTCTTTAATAAACACCAGCCCATTAGAGGCTATCTCTGGAATAAGCCAACAGGCTCCTATAAAGATAGCTATGGCTGTGGCACCCAGTAACTTACGTGAAATGGCTAATAAGCGCCAGAGAGCAAGTAAGCATCCAGATAGCTGCGTTTTAGCCATTTCTGACAGCATATGCAGGAGTATAGTACAAAACGGCACAAATACTCCAATCGGGCCTTTCGTAAGCATAGCCATTCCCATAAACAAGCCAGCCAGTAGAGAGGATTGAGTTGTAGAACCCCTAGCAGCTGATAAAAAATAAATAGATAAAAAGGAAAAATAATTAAAAAAAGGATCTATAAGGGCCGATTTAAAATAAAAATGAGGTAAAAAAGAAGTAACATACAAACAGGCCCACAATATACCAAATCTCTTGCCTTTATATTTTTTCCCTATATGATAGAGACTAGCCAGGGTCAATACCCCGCATAGTATATTAGGAAAACGTGCTCCCCACTCATTCACACCCCATAGCCACATACTTAACGCTTGGATCCAGAAAAAAAGAGGAGGTTTTTCATAGAGTGGTTCAAAATTAAATTGTACCTGTCTATACTTTCCAGTAACCATCATCTCTCTAGTAATTTCAGCAAAATAAAGCTCATCTAAATCAAAAAGATGTAGTTGTGCTATACCTATTGAAAAAACAATCCCGCAAAAAAGGAGTAAACCAATGACCAGGTTATTTTTTAAAAAATAACAAAGCTTTACCATACTTAATCCATAAGAAGTAGATAGAGCGATCTAACCAATAAGCCAGACAAAAATAGGTAGAAAGATGATACCCTATACAAGCGGCAACCGTACCGATCAACGCTCCAAAATAGACATCTGTATAAAAATGGTGACAAAGATAGATTCTAGAATAGGCGACCACACAGGCCAGTAAAGCTAACCCTATCGTACGAAACCAAGATTTTTTAGGTTGTAGCAACTGAATTACCGTTATCATGGTAAAAATGGTTCCCGCATGGCCAGAAGGAAAACTTAACTCAGTGAACAACTTAACACCATCCACCACATGCACTTCCTCTCTGGATAACAGTTCCATAGGCCTTACCACATAAGGAAACACAACACGTTTTAAGAATTGAACTACTATGAACATACAACCAAAACTACTCCCCCAAATGAGCACTTTTTCAGCCTTAGTAGGTGGTAAACCTATACTTTTTTTATTAGCTTTTGAACCTTGAGGAGCAATAGAACCAGTAAGTACTGCGTACGTTAATCTAGTAGGATCATTAGGTAGCAGCTCTAGACACAAGTTAGCCCTATGTATAGCATAGTACAAAAGGTCTAATACAAGTATAAACACCCAAAATAGATAGGTAGCGCCATTACCCAAATGGGTAATATAAGGGGCTATACCATCTACGATAGGGTGGTTCCATTGCTTGATCATTAAAAAAAAGGCAACCCTATCCCATAACAATAGAGGAAGTAACCCCACCGAAAATAAAACAAAGATAAGGAAACCAAAATGTTTATTTTCACGCCAAATTGCTCCAAATGTGGCCATATTTATAACTAGCTGCTCATCGAAACCAAAAACTCTTCATTATTACGTGTGCCACGCATTTTTTTAAGTAAAAAGTCCATGATTTCCGTAGAACTCATGTCTGCCATGATATTGCGAAGTATCCATATCCGTGCCAACTCCTCTTTCCCTATTAATAGTTCTTCACATCTTGTACCAGAAGTAGAAATATCAATAGCTGGGTAAATACGTTTGTTGGCCAGTTTTCTATCCAGTTGCAATTCCATATTACCGGTACCTTTAAACTCTTCAAAAATCACCTCATCCATTTTAGACCCGGTATCGATAAGCGCCGTAGCTAAAATAGTAAGCGAACCACCATTCTCTACATTACGCGCGGCACCAAAAAAGCGTTGTGGCTTATGCAATGCATTGGCATCTATACCGCCAGAAAGTATCTTACCTGAAGAGGGACTAACGGTGTTATGGGCACGAGCCAATCGGGTGATAGAATCTAAAAGAATCATCACATGGTGGCCACATTCTACCATTCTTTTTGCTTTTTCTAATACAATATTAGAAACTTTCACATGACGTTCCGCTTGTTCATCGAAGGTAGAGGCAATAACCTCTGCTTTTACATTTCTAGCCATATCGGTAACCTCCTCTGGACGTTCTCCAATTAAAAGAACAATAAGATAAACCTCCGGATGGTTAGTAGCAATGGCATTGGCTATTTCTTTCAATAATACCGTTTTACCCGTCTTAGGTTGTGCTACAATCATACCCCTTTGGCCTTTTCCAATAGGAGAAAATAAATCTATAATACGTGTTGAGTATTGACTCCCACCATTAGAAATTTTTAATCTTTCATGAGGGAAAAGCGGCGTAAGGTGTTCAAAAGGAATGCGATTTCTACCCTCTTCTACCGTTATACCATTCATATAGATTACTTTTAAAAGCGCAAAATATTTTTCGCCTTCTTTTGGAGGACGAATTTTTCCACGAATGGTATCACCTGTTTTTAAATTGAATAACTTAATTTGAGAGGGAGATACATAGACATCATCTGGACTGGCCAAATAGTGATAATCCGATGAACGCAAAAATCCATACCCATCCTGCATAATCTCTAATACCCCTTCTCCTTCAATAGTAGTATCTATACTGGTATTGGCATTTGCTGGGGAAATCTGCTCTTTTTTATGGTTGTTATTTTTTTCAGCTGTAGGGTAGGGTAGCTTGGATTCTTTTGGGGTTGGAGCACGTTCTACTACAACTGGCTTATCTGGCTTATCTACCTCTTGAGGCGCTGCTGCGATAGGCGCTTTACTTCTAGTTTGTACGGGCCTAGGTTGACTAACTGCTTCTGTAGGCCTCGATCGTGTATAA
>JAIETQ010000033.1 GCA_019744995.1 Amoebophilaceae bacterium | reverse complement strand
AGATAATTCCTGGGTTAACAGTCGGTTAACAGTGGGTTAACAAGAGGAGTAGAGAGGGAGAACACCCCATTAATGGTATAATAAAAATGATTATCAACAACATACAATGAACCTATCTATTATAGCGCCTCATGGTAAACTTTTTCAAGGAAAGGTTAGTCACATCACATTACCCGGTGAAGTGGGTGCTTTTCAAGTATATATCAACCATGCGCCCCTAGTGAGTGCCCTATGCGCAGGCAACGTGACCTATACCATAGGGACTGCGGTAGCAATGGTTGAAATAAAAAGTGGTTTTGTTTCCGTAGCCAATAACAAGGTTCATGTGGTATGTGAACCCATAGCAGTAACTTGATAAAAAGAGCTTAAAAAAATAAAGAAATCTTATATCCAATAGAAGAAAATAGATCATGTTGCACCATTGTACCGATATCATTCTATCCGAAGCCAACTACTACCTCCAATCTAAAACGGCAATGAAAGAAGCGCCTGTCACTATGGCGATACTGGGAGACCCGGGCCTTGAAAGCAAGCAAACCAGAGGGATCATCATGCGCTTGGTAGATATTGCTGCTGTAGACTTAAACAGTAGCCCCAATGAATATGTGCCACAGGGCAGTGGTTTTGTGGTGCGCAAGGCACCTGGAGCCTTTAGCCTTCATTTCTTATTTTCTATGGTATATAAAGAAACTTTTTTGCTCAAAAATTTAGAATTGTTATCTTACATTGCAATGTTTTTTCAACATAAACCCCATTTTAGCCTCCAAAATACACCCGCCTTGCAAGAAGCTGGAATGGACAGCTTTTCTGTTGAGTTGGTTAAAATGAATACAACGGAGAAGGCTATGCTTTGGAAAAGTTTAGCCGTTCCCTATAGCCCTTCGCTACTCTATAAAGTAGGCTTAGTTTTCTTGGGGGATAGCACGGTCAGTCAAAGGGTATCTTCTGCTTTTTCATCCCTTAAAAAATAAGGACTACGATGGCATTTTCAACCAAATTGTTTAGGATAGTGATCACAAACCACTACTACAAAACTCAAACAAGGAGCGATTTTGAGATCCAACCACTCCCATCTACCAAACAATGGTTGGACCAACGTAAAGTGGTGGTATTAAACCAAATAGATGGTATAGAGTTGGTGTGGCTTTCAGAAAATTATGACAACCCTTTAGCCCTCTTTGAAACCAAAGCCCAAGGGATCACGCTATCGTTTGTTATGACTTTAAAAAACAACCAGGTATTAAACGTTTCAGCGCTAGAAGTGGGCCACCTAACCGGAGAGGTATACCGTTTGCATAATGGCCAAAGCCAACAGCATCTATTGCATAGCGGTCCTTTTATGAGCCCATCCGATTTGGTAGCCACTAAACAGGTTAAAAGCTACCCAACAGCACCTGGTTGGAATGTCTTTGCCATGATTGATATAGACCTTTCTATCTGGTTGCAACAGCTATCCAAAGCTAACAACAGTAGCCTCTTTACTGACTTAAACCAACCCTATAGGATTAACATTCAAAATCGGGCTACTTTTTGGCGGTATTACATTGTGGATACCAAAAAACAACTCAATAAAGATATAAAAGTTGTATCTAAGTTAGATAGCGCTTACTTTGGAGCAGCAGAACTTTCAAAGGATAGTCCTGATCTCTATTGTATAGCATCCACTACACCGATTGAACTCTATGACCAGTATGATGGTTTTTTTTCACTCTGTCAGCCAGCTGATACTGAAACAACCCCTGGTATAAAAACTTTGTTAGAAAAACTTCCTTTTCCTACCTATGATTCGCTCAAGAAAGATGGAAAAAATCAAAAAAAATACTATAATGATATCGTAGTATATGTTTAATTTAATTTATAATCAGTAAACTCAAATAAAATGGCTGAAAATTTAAAAACTCCCGGCGTTTATATCGTTGAGAAGGATACGGGTGCCAACGCAGTGGTTCAAGTATCAACCGCTGTTCCTGCTTTTATAGGCTTCACTGAAAAGGCTGAAATTAATGGCAAGTCTTTTCATATGAAACCCGTGCAAATCTCCTCCCTTTCTGAATATGAATTATTCTTTGGAGGACCTGTTGTGCCTGTTTATACCATTAAAGAAACAACGGGGGCAACAAAAGATTTGGTGATGCATGGCAAGTCTTATATGTTGGAACAAAGCCAAAATTCTACCTTTTATTTATACAATAGCTTAAAGCTATTCTTTGACAATGGAGGAGCTGACTGCTATATTGTTTCTATTGGTCAATATGGTGATCCAAGTAACCCGGTAGAGATTACGCCAGATCTGTTTAAACAGGGTGTAGATACCTTGGCTGGAGAAGAAGTTCCAACCATGTTGTTGATGCCGGATTCCCTACTATTGGATGAAGAAGATGCTTCCTATTATGCTGTTCAAACCTATGGCTTAGCTCATTGTAGCAAGTATTTAAACAAAATTGCTTTGTTTGATGTCTGGGGTGGTAATAATGAACTCCCTATAGAACAAAAAAACAAGTATGTAGATAGATTCCGTGAATACATTGGATTAGATAGCTTAAGCTATGGTGCGGCTTACTATCCATGGTTAAAAACCAACATCATCCCATTGAATAGCATCAACTACAAAAACTTTGTCTTAGAATCCTTACAACAAGTATTACAAGAAGAGCATAAAGTGATGCTTTCCAATCTTATGGGAGCCAATACCGAAAAAGAGAAGAACTATTGGGATGCTGGGTTAAAAAACACAAGTAAAGAATATAAATTGCTACGCAAAACCATTGCCGATCGATTGAATATTCTACCAGCAGCTCCCGCTATGGCAGGACTCTATACGAGAACCGATAAAGCAAGAGGGGTATGGATTGCACCAGCCAACCAAAACTTAAACTCGGTAGTGGCCCCAATGGTTAAAATTACCCATGAAGAGCAAGAAACCTTAAACGTAGATGGCATCAGTGGAAAATCTATCAATGCCATTCGCAGCTTTAAAGGCGCAGGTTCAGCGGTGGTATGGGGCGCACGAACCTTGGCTGGAAATAGCCCAGAATGGAGGTACATCAACGTCAGAAGGTTGTTTATTGTAATTGAACAATCTATAAAAAATGCTGCTTTCTCCGTGGTGTTTAGACCTAACGTACCAGTTACTTGGGCGGTTGTAGAAGGTATGATTGCTAACTTCTTAACCAACCTTTGGAGACAAGGAGCCTTAGTAGGTGCAAGCCCTGCTGAAGCATTTACCGTGCTTTGTGGCTTGGGTTCAACCATGTCTCAAGATGACATCAATGAAGGTATCATGCGTATTTCAGTAAAAGTAGCAGCGCCTAGACCGGCTGAGTTTATTGTGATTACCTTTGAGCAGAAGATGGGCGCAGACGGATAGTACAAATAAACAGTAAGCATCCGATAGCTTCGTTCCCTCCGGTGCTCAAACCCTCACATACATTGAGTATGCTCGCGTTTTCTGCTCCTCGGCGCCTTGCTCTCTGGCGCTTATTGTCTATTTGAAATATTGAAATAGTTTAATATTAATTAAAAAAATTAAAAAAAATGAGTAACAATTTCTTATCACCCTCTATGGTCCATTTTAATGTAGGCTCTAGTAAAGTTAATATAACGAACTATGACATACGTATTGCTATAACCAATAATTGTCAATATCATTCGGCAACGGATAATACAAAAGGGCAAAAAAGTTATGGGTTGCAAAAAGGACAGGACGTTGCACAGGCAGCTGACATTAAAGTTGCTGTGATCAAAACTCCAGACAAGAAATTTGATGATGATATCCAAAAACTAGCAAAAGCTATAAAAAACACTAAAGAAAGTGATCCTAAGAAATATATTCAGGATATACTCTTTTCATTTGCAACCAATGATGATAAACCTTTTGCACATATAAGCTTTCAAGGGTATATTAGCGAAGTATTCCATTCAACAAATTCAGTAACTAATTTACAAGAGGTATTAGCTCACATTGCTATTTATGACCCTACTACTTTTAATATTAAAAAATAGTAACCTATTATGACAAGTATAACAATTGACTACCAGCATCTTGAGAAAGCAGGCTTCGACAGTAAAAATTGTAGTGTTTCAAAAATTGACATACCCAATAAAAACCAGGCTACAAAGGTACAAGTATATGATACATCATCGACTGCGCCTATATATTTAAATCAATCGAATGAGGTAGATATTGTAACCTTTGACGTGGAGTTTATCCCTTTTATACAAGGTAAAGAATTGCTTTCTAAAGCAGACGATTTAGTAAAAGATGTACTTAAAGACAGCTATAAGCCAGCTCCCTGTACCATTTGTACCTATCAAACAGATGGTTCACTAGATACCAAAAGAACCATAGATGATGTATTCATTAAACAAGTGGAATTGTATGTAAATAGAAAGGATGAAAGTAAGGCTGAGGAGGGATACATTCGTATAAAATTTACCTTGCAAGGTTTACAATCTGACAACTAAACAGGAGAATATGTCTGACTTTAATTTAGTCCATTTGCATTTTTTTCAAGTAGAAATATTGGGAGTAACTGATGGTAGTTCTCCCGAATATTTTTATAAAATAGAGGGTTTAAGTAGCTCCTTGCGTATGGAAGCCTATACCCCAGGAGGATCCAATAGGCCTTCTTATCTATCGAACGGTTGTGAAACAGCCGATCTTATCTTAACCAGGCCGCTGGTAGAAGGAAAAACTAAACTCTCTTTTTGGTGTGAAAATACCATTGACAAACAAGTTTTTGATCGGAAACAGGTCCATGTATTCGTATTAAATAAAGAAAACAAAATTTTAGCGCGATGGACGTTAGAGGAGGCCTACCCTAAAGCAATTGCTATTTCACCATTTGTGCTGCACCAAGAGCAACAAACTGTAATAGGAGAAACGATTACCATTGGGTACGCTAGGTTGGCACGCGTTAAATAATTTTTTAGCTAATACTTCATCATAAAAAGATTATGCCTATCAAAATTAATGAGCTGTTGATACAGATCAAGGTGCAAGAGGCGGATAAACAAGGAGAAAAAGGTAATCACCCCAGTGGTGATTACGTTACAGAACAAAAAAAATTAGGACTGGCTAAAGATATTTTAGAGCTACTAGAAGAAAAAGAAGTACGTTAAATTAATACCAATACTTAATCCGATGAGCACCAATACCAATAGTAGGAGTAATGCTAGTCAAACAGTAAGTAAGCTCGTTATTACAGCCTACAAGGATAATAAATTTTCCTCTGTTATAGGAGAATTCACCCCTTCCATTAATCCAGCAAAGCTAGAAGTTGGCGGTAAAGTAGTCTATACTGCCGAAACTATAGGCAACAAAAATGTCTCAAACTACATAGGCTCCCCTTCCCCAGACCTTTTTTTTACCCTTTTATTTGATAATACTGGCATTGTACCAGGTAGCAATACCATTGCTGCTGTGGAACAAGTAAAACAACTCACAAATGTTGTTAATGTCCAAACAAGCAACAACGCCCCCAACTATATCCGTGTACTCTGGGGAGACTTTAATTTTACAGGTAAATTGATAGAGCTAAACATCGTTTACGAGCTACGCCAAAATGATGGCGCCTTAATGCGAGCAGTAGCAGACATCAAGCTATTAGCAGAAACCCCGCAGCCTTCCAATGGAAAATCTAATGCAGGCAAAGGTACAGAACGGACGAAGATATCTCAAGCTAATGCCGTTGCTACTGGTCGTAACCATCAAGCTACGCCTGGCCAGGCTAATCATCCTGGTGCTACAGGCCATCCTGATGCTACCGATCCAAAAGCCTTTAAGGAAACGCCCAATGGCCCTGCTGGTGCCTATAGCGGTGCACCAAAAGGTGCCTATGATGGAGGCCCTGACGAGGTCTATCCTGGCTCCACCCCTACGGGTAAGCCAGGGGATAAGTTGGGCCAAGGCTCCCAACCGGGAACCCCATCGGGACAACATGGCCATTATCCCCACCTAATGGGCATACATGGCTCTGGTAAACCGAGGCCGGAAAAACCTACTGTTAACGCTCCAAAAAAAGCTAGCTTGGACAAACCAGATGGTAGTTTAAAAGCCTCTAGTATGTCAGCTATCGCTGATAGTGTAGGTGGTGTAGACGTTGTGGGTGCAGGGGTAGCAGGGGTAGCAGGGGGCGTAGCTGCAGTGGCAGCAGGGGGTATGGCTGCAAAGGTAGCGGGGGGCATGAGAGGGAGAGCTAAGTTATTAGCTCTAAATATTTCGGGTAATATGAATAGTCTAAAAGGAAATATTGGAGATGCAGCTAAAAAGCTGGTGCCAAAATTCTCCCTCTGGCAAAGAGCCAAAATGCTGGCAAAAGCTGTGCGAGCAAAATTATCTTAAAACATAGCTTTAAACAAAGAAAGGTTGGCTTTTTTCTGCACCAATGGTAGTTGGCTCACCATGGCCTGGGTAGATAATGAGCTCGTCGGGCAAGGTCAACAATTGGCTGCGAATACGCTCTACCAATAAAGAGCTATTTCCCCCCCATAAATCTGTTCTTCCGATATTTCCTTTAAAGAGGGTATCCCCCACAAAGCAGATATTTAACGCTTGACTATAAAAAGCAAGGTGGCCGGGCGCATGTCCCGGTACATAGAGGACATCTAAAGCGCAGTCGGTTATGGAAATGGTATCTCCCTGGACAAGGAATAGGTCTGGAGCAATGGGTTGATAGGCTGTAAAACCATATTTTTCTTGAGAGGCAACTGCTAAAAGTGGGAGTCCTTCTGCATGCATAGCTAAGGGGACGCCATACTTTTGCTTTATAAAGGCATTTCCTATGATATGGTCTATATGGGCATGGGTGTTGAGTAGATGTTTTATGACCAAGCCATGGCTTTCTATATAGGCGGTGAGTTGCTCTTCTTCTGCGGTTGTAGAACAGCCGGGATCAATAAGGATGCTTTCTTTGTATTGGTTATAGATGAGGTATGTTTTTTCTTGAAAAATATTGAAGGTAAATATTTGAAGGTTTATTAAAGGAGCCATAAGATTGATGGGTTTACTTACTTTTTTATTTATTTCTATTTATATCTTGCCAGCAAGCGACTGTGCGATAAATATAAGCATTTAATGCTGTATTATACCTTAATTCAGCAGGCACATTAATACATAAGGAAAAAGTGCGTAAGGTATATATAATAAATTTGTTGAATGGCTAAAGAACTGCTTTCATATGTAACTATTAATAATTAGTATTTAAGGGTTATTTCCTTTGGTTGTTGAGAAGCATCCCTGAAGAACTATTACTCCAACATGAGAAAGCTGCTTTTGTTCAACTGGTTTTAAAACAATTTTAAAACAAGGTATATATAATGAATTCGTGGAATGGTTCAAGAGAATATATCCTATCTTTATAAAATTTTTTCGCAAAAATAATATCCCTTATCATGATAATTTAATATACTATATATTATCTCGTGATAAAGATGAAAAAGTCGTAGAAAAAATAGCTTCTATACACTTAACTTTAAAAGAAATCGTTATGTCAGCAGCTGAAAGATTAAGGCAAGAAGGGGAACGCATGGGAGTGCAAAAAGGTAGGCAAGAAGGGGAAAATAGTAAAGCCATCGCTATAGCTAAAAGTATGCTAAAAAATGGAGAGCCTATAGACAAAATTATAAGCTATACAGGGCTTACTAAGAAAATCATTAGGTCTATCTCATAAAGGCCAAATAAAGCCTCCCATATTTTAGGGTTTAGCACTTATCCCTCATTTGCAACGTAGGCAACAGTTGTTTGAGATAAAAAAGTTCTTTTTCTCTCATCAACAACTTGTCCGCTGTGGCATGGTCATCATAGCCCAATAAATGTAGTAAGCCATGCACCATTACAGTATAAAGCTCTTCTAAGAAAGGTTGTTCGTAGATTTTGGCATTTTCCTTGACCCGTTCTACGCTGATATAAATGTCACCAAAAATATAGGATGCGCTGGTAGCATAATCAAAGGTAATCACATCAGTTAAGGTATCATGACCCAAATAAGCTTTATTATGTTGATGCAAGTATTGGTCTGAACAAAAAACAAAATTTAAATGTGCTAACCGATAGCCTTCCTGTTGGATAACGGTCTGCAACCAAGTAGAAATCTTTTTTTTCTGCTTAATAGTAAGATCAATATCCTCTAAAAAATAATAAATTTTCATTAAATCTTACGGTATGGAATCAATCATTAGCATTTTTTTAGGAAATTTTTCCTCCATTTTTATTTTTATTTTTTTTATTTTCTCTTATTAATTTTTTTTGTGCTTTTTGGTAATTTTTTAAAAATTTCGCTGCATCATAACCACAGATATAGTAAGTGGTTTCATTCGAGACAGTTGGCCCTTTTACGCGAAAATTTATAGGGGTTTGCCCTTGTTTATTCTTTAATAGTAAGGCACCACGAGCTAGTAAACAGGTTAGCATGGGTATATTGTTGTAATGTGCCGCATAATGTAATGCGGTTGATCCATAGCCATCTTTTGCATTTACATCCACACCTGATTCGATAATTTTTTCAACCATTTGAAGATCAGCACCGTATAAAGCGGCTATATGTAAAAGCGTATTTTCTCTATTTAAAAACACTCTCCCTAAAGCCAATCGATTAAAGAGCTTGGGGTTGACCAATGGGTTCACCACTAGGCTGGTATTTAACTTATTTTCTAGCAGCAAACTGAATAAACGAGGCTTATTATGCATAACTGCCCTGGCAGCCATAGTATATTTATCGTCAAAATGGTTTACATTAGCCCCTTTGGCTATTAACAACTTAGCGATAAGGAGGTCTAAGGTAGCTTCTTTTAAAGAGACCCATGGATAGCCTACGTAGGCTCCACAGTAGCCATATCTTTGCATGGCTTCTTGATCAGCTTCTTTTTGTTTAAGGCTATACTTTAATAGCATATCTTTGGCGGTTTCCACATCTATACCTGCATTATTTACTGCTTTCAGGTTATTCCACTCAGCAGAAACCTTACCAAGAGGACAACATAGTAACATTAAAATAAAAAATAATCGCATCATTTTTGTTGATTATAATTAAATAAATAATCAATGTAATATATTCTATAGACATTAACAAATATGGTACCCGTATTAAAAAAAAACAAACGCAAGACCTTATAAATGAGGATGATCAAATTATATAACCCAAAAACCATCTAGTATGGCATTGCAAGTATATCTACAAAGTACTAGATTAATCATAATTAGGTAGCTGGTTTCTAAATATTCATCTTGCTAAAGGAAATACACTTATGATGGTTTTAAAAATACTATTCGTTTATGTCATTCACATACTCATGGTTGGGAGTGTAGGATGCACGCCTACCAGACATCGTATGCTCAATATAGGATATCAATCTAAGCCAAGTCTCAATGAAGAAGGGCCCAAGTTCTCTATAAGGAGATCAAGTACACAAATCACAATGAGCAGTAGCGATACCGATCAACCTAAAAATAATATATGTATTATATGCAAAAAAAAAGAGGATGGTAAAGGTTTTAGTCTTTGTAAAAACGATCATACGGTTTGCTTAGACTGTTGGGAACAAGAAGTTTATAATCGCTGCCTGTCTGTGAGACCTTATAAGTGCCTTATTTGTAAAAAAGAACAAAAGATAGCAGCTGAATCGATTGATTTATTCATGCAAGCTTGTAGGCAAGACGATTTGGAGTGTATTCAAAGCATACTCCTGCCATTAGAAAAACTCATAATATTGGAGTGTATTCAAAGCATACTCCTGCCATTAGAAAAACTCATAATATCTGCTATGATTACAGGAAAATATCCCTTCCACGAAGCTGTAGAGAGTGATTCTTTTTTGGTTGCAGACCACTTACTGAACCTTAGTTTCTGGTCAAGCCGACTTTTAAATATTACAAATTCGGATTTTATCTACTCTCCCCTATATAAAGCAATTGAAAATAACAACATCCATTTAGCCCATTAGTTGTTAAAAAAAGGAGTAGACCCCAATCAGCAGTTTGGTTTTGATTTAAAAACACCCTTGCATCTTGCCATTTTTAATATTGCCATAGGTATCGTAGACTTATTGATCCAATATAAAGCAAATGTAAATTGCGTCTCTAATTTTAAACGGACTCTTTTGTGGTATGCAGTTATAAAAAGATCTCCTGAAATCGTGAAGCATTTATTGAAAAATAGAGCCTGTATAGATCAAGAAGATTCCCTCGGTCGAACTGCGCTATACGTTGCTATAGAACAAGCTGATGTACATATGGTACATCTATTGATTACCAATGGAGCGTGTGTCAACCATAGAGATAGACAAGGGATCTCCCCCTTAGCCTATGCTTTGCATTTGAATGATCAAGTTGTGCTAATAGCGGCTCCTAAAAAAAAGTCAACTACCTACTTATTTGAAAGTAGAAAGAGAGGCAGATCTGTCTTGCCTTCCGAGCTCCCCTCTTGCTCTAAAGGGCGTAATAAGCATTCATGTGGGGAAGACCTTGAAGAGCTTAGGCATTTGCCCAACCAAAGAGGACAATTAGGTGAACTATTGATTAAGTATGGTGCCTATATAGAAGGATAATAGCGCATGCACTTCGATTGGGAGGTTACGTAAAAAATTAATATATTGTATCCAAAAGATTAGCCCTTACCACATGCTAAATTAATAGATATTACCTATGATATACCAGACTAAGTTACACAAAAAACAACTGTTGGCCTCTCTGGGAACACTTACAATCTTTGTTGGTAGCCTAGGACTTAGTTGTGTGCCTAAAAGCGTAGAACCTAAAAGCGTAGAACCTAAAAGCGTAGAACCTAAAAGTGTAGAACCTAAAAGTGTAGAACCTAAAAGTGTAGAACCTAAAAGTGTAGAACCTAAAAGTGTAGAACCTAAAAGTGT
>JAIETQ010000086.1 GCA_019744995.1 Amoebophilaceae bacterium | reverse complement strand
TTTAACATGGGGCAGTAATAGCTTTTGGTATACTTGGCTTGGCATATGACTCAGCCCAGCTACTACCAGTTGGTAAGCTTCCAGCTTATTTCCTTGCACCATAATATGACGTCAACTCTGGATTAGATTTTATATAAAAGGGTTCCTTTGTATTGCTTAACTTTAAGTATTTTTAAATACTTAAATAATTTTCGAGAACAATTAAGCATCAAAAGAACCCAGTATATGAATTTAAATAAATTAATAGAAACTTATTATATGATTGATGAATTTCTAAAGGATTTTATGCCTATTTTGAATAAACATGCTTTACCTTCCTATCGTAATCCGACAAGAACATGTTCGATGAACTTAAGTGAAATTATGACCATATTAGTGATGTTTCATGCAGGTGAATTTAGGAATTTTAAATGTTATTACCAGCATATTATGCAATATCATACCAATGAATTTAGAAAACTGGTAAGTTATAATAGATTTATTTCACTCATCCCAAGAACCTGTTTACCTCTATTCTTTTTTACCCAAAGCCTTCCTAAAACACAAACAGGTTGTTATTTTATCGATTCTACTGTTTTAAAGGCTTGTCACGAGAAAAGGGGGCATAGTAACAAGGTGTTTAAAGGGTTAGCTACCAAAGGAAAAACTACTACAGGATGGTTTTTTGGATTTAAGTTACACTTGATTGTCAATAATATAGGAGAAATTATGAATTTTAAACTTACCACAGGAAAAGTAGATGACAGGGTACCTGTTGGTGATTTAGTTAAACACCTTACTGGAAAGGTATACGGAGATAAAGGCTATATAAAAAAAGCGCTTTTTGAATCGCTTATAGAAAAAGGAATACAGCTCATAACCAAAATTAAAAAAAATATGAAAAATGTTTGTATGACTTGGTGGGATAAAATGATGTTAAGAAAAAGGTCTATTATTGAGACTATTATTGATCAACTCAAAAATATTAGTCAAATAGAACATACCAGGCATAGAAGTGTCAATAATTTTCTTGCTAATTTAATGGCTGGAATTGGAGCTTATGCCTTAAAAAATAAAAAACCAACTATTAAAATTATAAATAATCTTGATTTACAATAACTTTAATCCAGAGTTGACGTTAATTATAAAGCGCCATATGAACTACCTTCTACTGAAAAGTTTATTATTAATAATAAAAAAGACGCATTAATGCTTCTTTTAAGCCATGGAGCTGATGTCAATGCGAAATATATGAGCAGCTCCCCTTTACATATGGCTTTAGGTGAACCTACAAATATCGATATAGAAATAGTTATATCGCTTTTAAACAGGGGAGCCAACGTATCTTTACAAGATAGGAATGGCTCTTACCCTATGAATGTATTAGGGGCTAATACATTTTACATGAGACCAGAAGACTCCGGTTTTTTAAAAAACATGTTGGTTTTACATGGTGTAGATTCTATAGACACAACTATACCATCATCAAGTTCCCTAAAAAATGAATGTATACCATATACTCAAAAATAAAGGATGGAGTCATAGACGTATTAGTAGTTTAATTAGCCTAAAGCCAACAGCGTTAAATACATTAAATACATTGAACAACTTGAATGAGCAAGAAATCAAAGATTTATCATCGATACCATTAACTCAGGATAATATATCTGCTTTAATGTATCACACTCCAGATCTAGTGAAAATACGATTTAATGCTATGAATAGTTTAGACCTAGACGGATGCATTGCTCTATTTACTCTACTTGATAGCTTACTTGATAGCGTATCAAAATTTTTTGATAAAAATACAATCTTATCTCTTGTTAACGGGATGATACATAACTTGGTTGATCAAAACCATGTCCATGATCAGCAACAATGGAGACAAGACCTATGTGCTATTTGGCTATTGCGTTACTTTGCTAAGCATAAATTCTCTATCGATACATGTGCTGAAGGTATAGCACTGAAAGAGAAGATTAAACGCATTTGGGAATCTCATCTTGAACGTTATGTTGACCAATCATATGATACATTACTTTGCTATGAACACTGTTTCTATAATGCTTTTGAGCACTACTTTAATGAACTAGAGCATCCATACAAACCGTTTTTGGAAAACAGAGACTCAGCGTATAAAGCTAATAATGATGTATATAATTGGTTATCAAGCAATACATCTATGAATATCTATCAATCTGTCGCTAAGCTTAATGAAGATTTTAACGATAAAGCCGAGAAATATTTCAACGACACGTGTATATGTATTCAGAAGCTTGAGGCTCATGGTTAAATTTACGTAAAAAGACCGATAAGCGCCAGGGTGCAAGGCGTCGAGTAACGCAGGGAACGCCGCTATCTGGATGCTTATGGGCCATTTTGTTAAAAGGTTTCCTGATATTTATTAGGATGTGCAATAATATCCCTTGCCTGCTCTAACATTTCTGTAGCATACCCTTGTTCTTCTAGTATGTCAATAGCAATAGCCTGATTAGATTTACCCGGTACTACCTTATAGGTATAGTCTATTTTCTCACCTCTGCCATGGTAATTTATAAATACTTTATAGTTCTTAAACCCTTTTTGAGGAGATTTTTCCTCTAACAACATCACAATAGGGTAATGGGTAGCTACAATATTCAACACATTAGTATACTTGGCAATATAGTTCAACACACTATACTCAGCCGCGGCCCCTTCAGTAGGGTTGGTACCACTAAAGGGCTCATCAAAAATGGTAAAACTAAATTCCTCTTTTTTAAGCGCTTTTAATAGCTTTAGATGTTTTTGGAACCGGTCTACTTCTGCCATAAATAAGGATTTTCCTGCTGCAATATCATCGGTAACATCAATATAGGTATTGAGTTTATCAAAAGGGGTTAAAGTAACTTCTTTAGCCGGAGCAATACCAAACACTTGACTCAGCAGTAGGGTGTTGGTAATACCTGTAAGAAAAGTAGATTTACCACCTGCATTAGGACCGGTAAGAATCATATTCCGTAGCCCTCCCTTAGCACCATCCATCTCTATACTGTTCCCCACAGCAACGGTAGGGTCTAAAAAAGGGTTCCACATTTCTTTTATCGCTATATAGGGCACCTTTTTTTGATTGCGTGGTAGTAGGGTTACAAAGTTATAGGTGTGCGATTTTTTCGCTTTTACCTCTTCCATAAGTGTAGCCATGCCTAAAAAAGCATCTAGTTGCCCCAGCTCATACATGGCATTATGGAAAATCCCTTTATGGGCTATAAATAGCTTAGGACTAGCCAACAACTTACCTGCATTGTTAAAGAAATAAGACCATGAGGTAAGTGGCATGTTTTTTAGATTAGTTACTAACTCACCCAATTGTCCATTTTGGCTGGTTAAACTTAGTAGCTCACGAATGGCTGTTAAGTTTTTTCCATAAACCTCCTCTAGTTTAGGATGGTTTACAATCAAGGCATTGATTTTTTCAATGGTATGTACAAAAGCTTGCACGCTTGCCATACGTCCTGCCAAGTTACGTAAAACCGCTGCATATTCTTTGTAGTTGGCATACCCTTTGTAATACTGCCATAAAGAGTGTACAGTCACCCAAGCAGGTATCATATACCTGAAGGTTTTCGCTACGTTACCATGTATATGCTCATAACCAATCATTTTACGGGCATGATAAAAATCATAAAAAGGAATATAATCCCCGTATAACTTCCTTTTTACCTTTGGATCTTTTGCGAACACCAAAGCAATTCCATAGGGTACCAAGCCTAAACATGGGTAAAAAACAAAATTTAGTCCTATATCATACACATCTCTTTTGAGTATTTTTCGCCATTGCAGAGACTTGGCCGAATGGTTCACGCTTTTGCTTTTGGTATAAAAAAGATTATTCATATAGGTATTATACTCCTTCGTATATAAAGGATCTGTATCGGTCCAAAAAGAGAGCATACTGCTTTCTTGCTTACTAAATGTAGTCAGCCATGTTTTTAGGAGGTCATAGACCCCTTTTTCTGTGCGCAATAATTGAATCACCTGTTGTCTGGCCTCAATTTTTTTGATGTTATGGGTGGGGGTGGCCAATAATATAGTTAATGCGCATTCTCCCAATGTGGTAATGGTTCTATTGATTCGAGATAGTAAATTAAAGCTGGGGGTAGCTGTATCTCCGCAAAAAAGATGGAGGTCTTTCCAAGCATGTATATTAAGGATATAAGGGCTTTGAGCAATATAATCATCACATAGCCCACTTTTAGCAAATACTTCATTAAGCACCACGGTGCGTTTTTTAACATCAGATAAAGTAACTTGTACGCGCTCCACAGCTTTAAACTTTTTTTCAGCGGCTTGGCTAGGATGCAGGGCTGTAACAGCCTTACTAGGGAATGCCTTAACGTAGGCATCTGCGACTTTGTTGACTAGTTTTTTTTGGGAACTATCTATTACTGCAAAGGCAGGCCTGTAGGTAAGGAAACTAAACAATAAGGTCCAGTAAAATCTAGTACTTTGTATCTTTTTCATTTGATAATAGGATGATAGAAAAGGTAATTTCCTATTTGCAATGGGGTTGAGTTTATTGCGTTTTAAGAATTTTAACCTAATTTAGGTAAACTAGCTTAGAACTACAAATTAACTAAACAGAGAAAATCTTATACCATTCTAATCACATCCATTATGTCATTACCCAATTTTATTGATTATGTAAAGCTTTATCTTCGTGCTGGAAAAGGCGGTGCCGGGCTTATACACTTTATGCGTGCCAAGTTTGTACCCAAAGGGGGGCCAGATGGAGGGGATGGCGGCAGAGGGGGCCATATTATCTTACGGGGTAATAAACAACTTTCTACCCTGCTCCATCTGAAATACAAAAAACACATCAAAGCCGCTAATGGAGAGCCTGGAGGAAGTGCACTTAAATCAGGTGGCTATGGAGCAGATGTGGTATTAAACGTACCCTTAGGTACTGTAGCGAAACAAGAGGGTAGTGATCAAGTGTTGGTAGAAATACTAGCGGATAAGCAGGAGCATATTTTGATGAAAGCAGGTAAGGGAGGGTGGGGTAATACCCATTTTAAAACAGCTACCCACCAAACGCCGCGTATAGCCTATCCAGGGGAAGCTGGTATGGAAGGTTGGATGATCTTAGAATTAAAACTTTTAGCCGATGTAGGTTTAGTAGGTCTACCGAATGCCGGCAAATCTACCTTACTTTCTGTGGTATCTGCTGCTAAACCTCGCATTGATGCTTATCCTTTTACTACGTTAACCCCCAATCTTGGGGTAGTAGCCTATGGAAAGGATGATTCTTTTGTTATGGCAGATATACCAGGTATTATAGAGGGGGCTGCTACAGGAAAAGGGTTGGGTATACGCTTTTTGCGGCATATTGAGCGCAATGCTGTATTGTTATTTATGGTTGATGCAGCAAGTGAAGATATTAATAAGGTTTATATGCTTTTGTTAAAAGAGGTAGAAACCTATAATCCTTCCCTGTTGGACAAACCACGCGTGCTGGCTGTTTCAAAAATAGACTTGCTTCCTCCAGAAAATCAACACACTTTATTAGCAACCGTACCTCCTGGGATAGATTGTGTGGCTATCTCTTCTGTCACAGGAATAGGCATTCAGGAACTAAAACATAAATTATGGCAAGCCATTCATCCAACGCTTAAAGATTGTTAACATAGCCTCTATGATCGATGATAAGATTAAAGTATTAGCCAAACAAACGACCCTCTATGCCATAAACAATATACTGATACAGGGCTGTTCTTATATTGTTTTATTACTCCAGATTAATGTACTCACACCCAGTGAATATGGTAGGGTAACCGAATGTTATGGCACCTATATCGCTTTTTTAGGTATCCCTTATCTACTGTCTATGGACCTAGCCTACTTTAGATTTGTACATCAACTAGGAAAAGTGGCTACATTTAGTAGTATCCTTACTATATTGTGTATGACCAGTCTGTTTGTTTCAACCGTAATGCTCTTCTTTTTACCCAAAATTGCCCAAATAACCCATTACGAAACGCATATACACTACTTTTATTACATCATTGGCATCGTTATATTGGATACATTCCTGGTGATTCCTTATGCCACGTTACGTGCCGAGCAACGACTCTATAAATTAACAGGGATAAAGCTTGTACAAGCAGGTACGACTATTTTGTGCTCCTTTCTGTTGCTTTACCATTCTTCTTGCTTACGTTATATAGCCTATTTAGTAGATTGTTTTTTCCATAAAGTGGTGCAATTGAACGCCTTGGATGGTGTTTTTATCTCCAGTATAGTGGCTAATCTTACCGCTTTAATGCTCCTTTTACCTACTTTTAAAACCATTCGATTAAGTTGGGATAGGGCAGTAATGCGTAGGATATTAGCTTATGCTGCGCCTGCTTTTTTTTCTATTTTACTGCTTAGGCTCAATGAAATATTACCCCGCTCTCTGTTCCGCCTATTGATTCCAGATGATTTTTATGTGAACTATACTAAAGAAGAGATGTTAGGTAATTTAGGCATCTCTTACAAACTTACCCTCGTGGCAACGTTGGCTATTAAGGCGTTTCAGCATGCAGCAGAGCCCTTCTTTTTTGCCCATTCAAAAAGCAAGGATGCGAAAAATTTATATAGCCAAACCATGTATATTTTTATATGTGTGGCTTCTGTTGGGTTATTGTTGTTTAGTTTGAACATAGAATGGATCACCAAGTTATTTATTAGGAATCCGCTTTACCACCATACCATTGATACCATACCTTATCTAACCTGTATACCTATTATTTTAGGTATTTATTATAACCTGAGTGTATCCTTTAAACTGACTCATAAAACAGTATATAATAGTTTGATTAGTGGGTGTGGAAGCATAGTTGTTGGGGGGCTCTCTTTTCTATTATTGCCTATCTATGGACATTGGGGGTGTGTTTATGCTTCGCTTATCGGGTCAACGACTATGGCCTTATTGGGCTATTTTTTTGCACAAAAATGTTACCCTATACCCTATCGCAAGCATGGGTTTTTACTATTTTTAGCCTCTTTTCTTTTAATAGATAAGGTTTTTAATTTACCCAAACAGATTACTTTTTTGCCAGTAGTCTGGCGTTATGTTGTGCTTAATCTATTGATGATGGGTATTATCTTGCTTATTGCCATAATCTGGCATAGGGTAACGTTTGCTAGCTTTTTTCAAAAAAATAGACTAAAATCATTATAAGGTCCTTAAACACATTGTCAAAAAATATAATTTTTAGTAAATTGCTTTAATTCATTTTAGTTACATTTGCGCACGTGGTGAAATTGGTATACACGCCATCTTGAGGGGGTGGTGCTTTAGGGTGTGGGGGTTCGAGTCCCCCCGTGTGCACACCAGGGTGGTTAGCTCAGTTGGCTAGAGCATTCCGTTGACATCGGAAAGGTCGTTGGTTCGAATCCAATGCTACCCACAACCGCTTTGTATAATATTTGTACCAATCTCAAGAAAAAACAACAACACCATTGAGTATTTACAGAAGATTTAAAGATAATTTCGAGGCCAATTATCAGCTTATTCTTCGAAATGTAGCCAATTTTTCAGAACATGTAAGCTATCCGTTTAGTTATGTCACCTTTGTTGTTATAATTTTTGCTTGGTTTGCTGGAAACTTTGGCCTCGGCCTATATCTGGCGAAAACTGTTTTAGCTAAATGGATGAATCCAGTGTATATAGAGTCAGAAAATCAAAAAAAAATCCACTCCTTAGCGACTTTAGTAGAAACATTAGAAGGGCAAATTGAATCACAAACCACGTTTATTGCAGCGCTTCAAAAAATTATTCAGGGTAAGTCTATCAAGCATACTACTACGAAACCTACAATTTCCTCACCTATACCACCTACAAATCCGCCTAAGGAAGGACAGCTCTCTCCTTCTCCAAAAAACAACAAAAAAAGTCCATCTAGGGGGCTATTTCCACCTATGAATGGCACGGTTACCTGTCCGTTCAATAGCAAAAGTGAACACTATGGGGTAGATATTGTGGCAGGCGAAAAAGAACCTATTAAGGCGATATCAGCTGGAATTATCATCTTTGCAGATTGGTCTGTAGATACAGGTTGGGTTATTGCTATTCAGCATTACAATAATTTAGTCTCTATCTCTAAACATTGCTCTGTATTATTTAAAAAAGTTGGTAACTTGGTTAGGTCTGGAGATGTTGTTGCGCTTATGGGAAACTCTGGAGAGCTCTCTACTGGACCTCATCTTCATTTTGAGCTTTGGAGTGAAGGGGTGGCATTAAATCCAGAAGATTTTATTAACTTCTAAAATAGCTAAAATAAATGTTCAAGAATAATAAAGTGAGTAAAGATACTTCAGATTCTGTAACCATCAGCAACATCATAGGAAAAGGTTCACATCTGGAGGGTAATATAACCACTACGGGAAATTTACGTATAGAAGGTAAAGTAACAGGTGGTATTCAATCTAAAGCTAAAGTAGTGTTAAGTAATACTGCACAAGTGTATGGCAATATTGTTGCACAAAATGGTGAAATTGGTGGCGAGGTAAAAGGTACGGTAGAAGTCACAGAGTTATTGGTCTTTAAATCTACCGCCATTGTCAAGGGAGATATCATTGCTACTAAACTAGTCTTTGAAGAAGGTGCTTGCTTTGATGGCAAATGTAAAATGGGAAAAGAGTCTAAGGAAGTGAAAGAGGTTACTGAACCTAAAGAGGTAAAAAAAGTATTTAATCATCCCTACGCAGGAGATAAGGTACAAGTAGCCAACGCAAAAAAATAACAGTATGCTTATACAATCTAAAGTACGGGGCTTTATATGTACTACAGCCCATCCAAGCGGTTGTGCACAGCATGTGTTGGAGCAAATTCAATATGTCAAAAGCCAACCGGCTATTACAGGTGGGCCCAAAAAAGTCCTCATCATAGGTGGCTCTACTGGTTATGGACTAGCCAGTAGAATCGTTACAGCTTTTGGTGCGCAAGCGCAAACCATAGGGGTTTTCTTTGAACGGCCCGCTCAGGGTAATCGAACCGCTTCTCCTGGTTGGTATAATACCGCTGCTTTTGAAAAAGAGGCAGCTGCAGCGGGCCTATATGCCAAAAGTATCAATGGAGATGGCTTCTCAGACGAAATCAAACAACAAACCCTTGAGCTCATCGAAAAAGATTGGGGTGGTGGTGTGGATCTATTGATTTATAGCTTAGCTTCCCCCCGTCGTATACATCCGCAAACGGGTGTGCTATTCCAATCGGTTTTAAAACCCATAGGAGAGCAACCCTATACCAATAAAACCATTGATGTTACCACAGGGGCGGTTTCAACGGTTACTATTGAAACCGCAACAGCAAAAGAAATCGAAGATACGGTTGCGGTTATGGGAGGTGAAGATTGGATGATGTGGATAGATGCTTTAAGGGAGAAAAACTTATTAGCTGATGGTATACAAACCCTAGCCTATTCCTATATTGGCCCTAAGCTAACCGACCCCATTTATACGAAAGGAACGATTGGTCAAGCTAAAAAACATTTAGCAGCAACCAGTAAACTTATCCAAGAAAAACTAAAACCTATGGGTGGTAACGCTTATGTTGCTATAAATAAAGCGTTAGTTACCCAAGCTAGTGCAGCCATACCTGTAGTACCGCTTTATATTTCATTGATTTACAAAATCATGAAAGCGCAAGGTATCCATGAGGGATGTATCGAGCAAATGTATCGACTTTATAAACATTGCTTATACCGAACTGATCAAAAAGTAGCGCTAGATGCAAGCGGATTGATACGTATCGACGACTGGGAACTAGCTGAAGCGGTACAAAAAGAGGTAGAAGTACTATGGGAGCAAGTAGATAGTGCCAATGTGGAACAACGCACAGACCTTGCAGGCTATCGACATGATTTTTACAAATTATTTGGATTTGAAGTAGCAGGTATTGATTATACAAAAGATAGTGTCATAGAGGTGGCTATTCCCTCTATCAACGGTTAAGGCAACTGACTTTAGGTTTGCTCATGTAGTTTACACCACATCTTTGCTTATATGTCTTATTTCAATAATCAGGTAGTTTTTGGCACTCGCGTCGATTTGTTTAGAAATGGTTTCCATATTTTCACTATCTAAA
Organism: Amoebophilaceae bacterium; assembly: GCA_019744995.1. Lineage (GTDB taxonomy): Bacteria > Bacteroidota > Bacteroidia > Cytophagales > Amoebophilaceae > Cardinium. The sequence continues at coordinate 789 of JAIETQ010000086.1, read as the reverse complement.
TGGGCATCCCATTCATCTAATAAAAGAATGCGCGCATTGATTTTAGCTGTATTCAGATGTAAAAAAAGCTCATTAAGTTGTATTTTTGTTTGATGGCCTGTTGAGTTATTGGCCCTAAAACCGGTATGAAAAACAAGTTGTCCATAGGTGGGGAGATAAAATGCTTCATCTTTAAAATAGGCTTTCAATATAGTCATGATGGAAGTTTTTCCAGCACCATTTTTACCTTGTATGGTCATTCTTCCATGTGCTGTTTTTTTTATATCTTCAATCAAATCATCTATGGAAACATAGCTACCAGGGAGGTTGTTTTTAATAACTGATAGCTCCTTCCAACTGATTCTATCCTCAGGCCTATCTTTTTTAGTATGGGTAGGTGTGATGGCTTGATAGAGTGCCTGTAATTTTGTGTGGACTCCATGCCACTCCATAGCACTATGTGAAATAGTTTGCATATTTTGGATGATCTGTATTTGACGTGGTAGGGTAGCTATTAAACCAATTACTACTGAAGTATTGGTATAGTTGATATAAAACAACCATATGATGGTACCTAGTATGGGTACCATCATCATAACCATAGACAACGCACTGGCAGATGTCGTAAAAAAATGCAATAAAACCGTAGTTTTCTTGAACGATTTCCAAGTTTTATAAAATTGATCCCACCATAATGTAAAGTTATATCCATTACCAATGGTAATATTATGCCAACCTATTATTAAAACTTGATACATAGATTTTCGGCTTTCTTGCGCTAGGAGTGCTTTTTGGTGTATTTTATGCTTA
>JAIETQ010000085.1 GCA_019744995.1 Amoebophilaceae bacterium | reverse complement strand
CTGGTTTTATCATTCTTCCAATAAATCAATATTGAAAAAGGTAAAGTGCTCACATGGCTCTTTTTCTGATTTTTTTTCTGATTTCTAATTTCCAGGTTTAACATAATTAATAAATCCCACATTACCCCATAATAATCATTCACACCATAGTCTAAAGACTTATAAATTAAATCATTTACCCCTCTAGTTACAAATACAGGAAATAAAAACCCTGCTTTTGGTGCCAATTCGCATTGAAACTGTTCTCCATTTCGAATTGCGTCCGCTCTTGAATAACTATAAACTAATTCTGTCATTGTATTTTCCTTTTAAATTATTTTTAATAAAAGGACTTACCTAAATTTGTGTTAATACCCAATTGATTATATATGCTATAATATTCTACTTTTTAAACAAATTGAATTTAATAGTTGCTTGCTTGAACAAGCAACTAAATTAATATTTTATTTCATTAAGTCCTTGAAAAATCCTTATTATCCATTAATAAGGATTTTTATATTTTCCCTACTTCATTACATTTAAAAAATACTTGATTTCTTAATTCATGTAAATAATTTTGTATTAAATTACTATTTTCAGAATTAAGTTCAATCTCTAAATCTTTTAAAATTTCTTCAGGTGCATTATTTAAAGCAACATCTCTAAAATTATCTAAAAGTTCTTGTTTTATATTTTCTGACATATCGTTTTTAATAATATCCTGACATTGAGATATCGTTAATTGCATGGCTTTCTGCGCTGGATACTCGGCTAAAAGATCTGATGTGTAATAAGTATATTCATTATTATTTGAATTCATTGTGTGTTCCTTTTAAATTTTAGTGATTTTAATTAATCACTTTAATACTGTTTTTATAAGATTGAATTATAGTTAATACTTTGTATTAATTATAATTATTTTGTGAATTTGTGGCTATTAGTGTTTCATTTTACGTTCTCCTTAAAAATTTTTATAAAAATTTATACCTGCTACATGTTTTTCGTGTTAGAATAATGTTGTAGAGTTCTATCTCAATATTGATACTATACTCTTATTTTTTAGATTTGTCAAATTTATTTTTGATTATTTTATGCTATATTTTTGCCTAAAAACACAATGTATTGTTTTTAATACGTATTTCACCATAAATTATTTTAATAAATAATTCATTTTTTAACTCACCTCTAAGTTCCCCATCTTTTAATCATAAGTTAACCCAAATTTATTTCATAGTTTACTCAGGGGGATTTTGTAAATCACTGTATACCCTATTTCTTTGCTGGTGCAGGGGTGGCAGAAGAACCCTGATTATTTTAGACATGCCCCATAGATTAAATAAAATAAAAATGTATAAAATAATTCCTTCGCGGACAGCAGCGCCACCACGGCGTGAGTGGTAGAAAATAGGAAGATATAAACATCAATAAAAAAGTTAACACTCCCAATTAAAGTATTCATAGCATCGTATAAAACTTCCATAATCTACAAGCTTAAATTGTTAAGTTGCTTATTCTTTTTTTCGTTATCAACAATTATTGCTAATTGTTCTGTTAATAATAAATCATAATTTGTTTTAACCTCCTCATATTGTTTTTTTAACGCTACATAATCGTCTTGAGTGGCTAAACCGCTTTTTTTTAAACTTTCACGCACTTCACCATAATTTAGCTTTGCATCGTCTTTAAGTGTCTTTATTACGTGTTTAATGCTATCTAAACCTAGTACATTAAACAATTCCTGTAAATTTTCTTCAGCTCTATTAATTTGCAAATTTGTAAACTTAAAAGCATCTAAAAATCCGTTTTTATCATTTTCCAAATCTCTATTTTTTTGTTTTAACTTACAAATTTTAGCTTCTAATTCGCCAATTTTAGACCATTTTTCTAAATTATTTTGACGTTCAAAATCGATACTATCTTTACTAATTTCTAATTTTTTATTGAATTTTTTTTCAACATCAACTATTCTTTTTTGTTGCTGTCTATATTGTCCAGGCTCCAGGTGGACCGCTTGAGTCTGCTCCTTGCTTGTTCCTCTTTCCATCCTCATCGTTTCGCTTGCTATGTCCTGCAAAATCGATCCTGTACCCTCTGGCGGTCTGATTGTCTTTCCTGTTAATCTGTCAAACGCTTCAAACATAATATGACAATGTTTGTTTTCAATAAATTCTCCGTTTTCTATATGCCCCTCATCTTTATGCCAATTAATTTGAAGTAATTTAAAACCTAATTTTTTTTCAACTTCTGCACTAAATGCTTTTATGTCTTCGATTTTTGTATGCTCACCAGTCAACAAAATAATTTCTCGCAACGGCATACTCTGACTATGTGCTTTTCTTCCCGTTTTTTCTTTGTGTAATTTCTCAAATTCTAGCTCAATTTGTCTATATGTTTTTCCATCCATATAACTAACGCTTACATTTTTAGCGCTATATTCACTAAAAACATTTTTGTCCTCAATTAATCGATTATTATGTTTGTATGCTCCGTTAGTATTAATTCTTTTTCTTGTGCTCATCCTTGCAAATGCTTTACTCATTTTTTTCCCCTTATAAAATACACCCCTTTTTTATAAAATAACCTTTTTTTTAATCACTAAGACTATTTTTTAGTTTTATAACTACACTCACTGTGCTTACTACGTAAGCGAGTTCGTTTTTTCTATTATACACAATAAATTATGTAAAAGAAAAAAGCACAAAAATAAATTTTGTGCCTGCTACTTTTTTAGCAATTTTTGACAAGTCAGAAAATTACAAAAAAAGCACCTATTTAGTGTCATTCATTTATTATTAAAGATAAAATCGCACGAAGTATCAAAATTTGGCATTAAATCAGCAATTTGACGCACATATGTATTGATTTTTAAATTTTCAACTTGTGCAGCTGGTGCAGGTTTTACCAAAATTTTTCTTCTACGTTTTCTTGCCCTAATTGGCTGATTAAATACGACACTAACCAAGTTTTTAAACTCGTTTTGAGAACGTTTTTCTTGTTTTTTTTCAAGTTGAATAATACTCTTTTCGTAATTTTCGGCTGCCAGGAGTGCTGAATTAAAGTTATTTCTAATTGTTTGTAAATTTTGATGTGATATTTTTTTAATTGCAGATAAACTCAAATTTTTATTTTGTCTTTTTAGTAGCAAAATCGCCATTTCGATTTTTGAAATCGCTGATTTTTTCCTTACCTCAATGCTCCGTAAACGTTGAAAATCAGAGTATGGGTCAACTTTATTTTTATTAAACTTTTCAGAAATGAACTTGTAAATGCTTTGAGCGGTTTTTTTTACTTCACTATCTTTTAATGGCGTTGTAAACTCTGCATTAATCTTTTTAGCAATATGTAAAATAGTCTTTAAACTTTTATCTGTCATACTATATGCTATCTCCCTAGTTTTATTAAATAAATTAATATTTCTGGTGCCAATTTCCTTACTTGATTTTTTTGCGGCGTTTGTTGTTTTAACTTCTGATATGGCTTTAATTTTGATAGTAAGATTTTTATTTTTTGAAGCTACATCTTGCTGATTTGTTGCATCATTTGCACTATCTAAATTAGTTAAATCACCATCCGAGCTTAGTAAATTTTCAAAATATTTAGCCCGGGCAAATTTCTCAAATAAATCAGCAAAATTCTCAACTTTTGAATGTATATATCCTACATGATTTTTATTAATGATTTTAAGATTTTGCTCATCAAGAGTGATATTTTCATAACCAGCAAAAGCTGGATTTTTATGAATTCCAGTTTTCAAAGAATAAGCTAAATCCGCTCCAAATATCAAACAAAACTTTTTATATTTTTTTATAAAATTCTCTGTGATTTTATAAGTATCAAGCAAAATAAAGACTTGTAGGGTATAGCATTGCTTTTTTTTACTATATTCGTAAATATAGAAATTTGGTGTAAAAAATTTATTTCTAAACAATAGTTTAACTTTTTCAATATCAATCTTATCAATATCAAACATTAAATAACTTCGCTGAGATTGTTTAATATGTTGATATTTTTCAATACAGCGCCAATTAATATTTACGGAATGTGGGCTATGAAATTTCCGCTCACGAAAAACGTCAATTAAATTATTTGGCTTTTGATGTAGCAGTGCTAAAACTTCTAGATTAGTCATTAATTTAAACTAATCTCAGCGTTATGTTTTTTAGTAAAATCCCTAAAATCAACATTAAGATCGTCAACTACTGCGACAGTTGTTGACGGTAAAACTAAACTAATTCCCAAGTCATCTTGTAAATATTCAATAAAATCAGCAAATTGGCTTTCAAATGAGCTGGATCCAATAATCATCCAGTTGATTAGTGGTTGGTTGGTAATTCCGTTAACTTTTCTGTATGTATATTTGAGTTTGGAGAGATTACGAACTATAAAAGATGTTAAATCTTCAAAATTAACTTTGGTTTTAGCTAAATTTGGATAAAAAATAGAAACCTTTAAAGACTGTAAATCTAACAAAAGACCCAAGAGGCTGAAAATGCTGATGTCATTAGTTGCGGAACAGCCAGTTTTAAACGTTTTATGGAGTACAGTAAATTTTGTTTTTTCAACCAGTTGTGCTTTTTCACGCAACAATAAATAAAGTTCTATATCCGTGTATTTTTTAGTCATTAATAATCTCCTTAAAAGTTTTGCTCATAAGATAAATTATAATGATTTAAAAAAATACTGCTGGAAACGATGAAAATAAGTTAAAAATAATTATTTTTAGTGTTTAGTAAACCAACGTATTTGGATAACACATTGATTTAATTCAAATAATAGTATGGGGTTATTTTTGAGGTTAGCTTGAATAAATTAGATAAGGGATTTTATGGTTAAATAAGCGAGCGTTAAGCTTTTAATATGCTTGGTTGATGCGATTGTATCATCGAGGTGTTGAAAGTGGCTTAGTGGCTTTAAAACTGGCTTTAAAACATATGTAAATGGTGTATTTGCAAATTAAGTCCTCTATTTCTCTAATTACTGCCCTAAAATCTAGGTTAAAGATTTTATCAAGGGATAAATTGGCAAATTAAACTGTTATGAGCGATAGCGAATAATTTATTTGATTGCGTAGCAACGATTTTGAGGTGGTCAATCCACCGAATAAATCGAGTTTTATGATGCTTTAAATAAGGAATAGTTATAGGGTATTGATTACTTTGAATAAAGTTATCTTTATGTAATGTTCCAGCATTAAGCTAATTTATGTTGGATTTGGTGTAAATATATATTGACAAAGAAAGGACATAAGAAATGACATAGGTATATTATAACATTATGTTTTGACTAGATATATAGCTGTTCCTGATGTAGTGATGCAGCGTTATTATTGTGTAGTGATGCAGCGCTATTTTATGTAGTGATCCATTTTTTAAATGTAGTGATGCAGCGCTATTTTAATAAAAACATGTAGTGATGCAGCGTTAACAATGTAGTGATGCAGCGCTATTTTTTTGTTAGAATGGTTAATTTGTCTTCTTTAATTTTACAAACCCATCCTAATTTATACGTTAAATCATTTATCGAAATTTTAACGTGTCGTCTAAACTCAATAATAGAAAGTTTACTGCGTGATAGTTGTTTTAAAAACTCCATTGATAATGGATAAATATTATCACTTGAGCTATATAAATGATATAACCATTTAGTTAATTGGGACTCTCCTATTAATCTGCGCTCATTATGGCGAACTATTGAGTAATCACCATCTAACAAGTTGGGATTTTCTTTTGTTGGTTGTCCAAATATTGTTAATAATCTTTTATTAAATCGTATTTGCACTTCTCCGCTGTTCTCATTAACTAATACATCATCAAGCAGAGATCCGACATACCAGCCTTTTGCCTTGCCTTTGGTTTGATTTATTTCTATCTCAATTTGACCACCTTGTAGTCTTTTTAATCTATTAAACACTGCTTTTGAATTAGTGCCTGTTTGGGTTAATCCTAATTCTTGTAATATCCGGTATTTACTTGTAGTTAGCATATCATTGGATTTTGTTATTTTTGCCAGATGAACAATTGTATCCCAGGTGATTAAATCCGTTTGGTCCAGAGCCTCGCCTTTATATTTAATTTTATATTGCTCGAATGAAAAAACCTCACAACTTTTCATTTCTTGTCTTGCTCCCTTTTGGACCATTCCAAATAATGAACTCCTGCTGAACGCATTTGGTATGGCTCTTCTGTCTTCAAAAACAAGTGGTAATAGTTGTTGAATTGGTGTATTTTCTAACTCTTGTTGTTCTTTTTTAGCTATTGCTTTTTTAGTTTGTTCAAATTTTTCAAGTGTATTAGTCATGATAATTTACTCATTTACTTTTATTATCATTTATGTATTTTATCATCTGCTCAGTTACTATTTCTTTTAATGTTGTATCTTTTTCTAGTGCTATTCTTTTTAATGTTTTCATTATGGTTGAGGATACTACAATATTTAATCTAACATCCTTATCTGCAACTATGTTGCTGGTAATATCCTTATCTAATCTTGGTGGTCTAAATTCAAAATTTTTTTGGTTCATTTTATAAACTCCAACAATTCATCTACTAATAGTTCTACTTCATTTTTTGCTTTACCGCCTATATCATGTATGGTTTTTCCCATCGATATACTATCTGAGTAAGCAACTCGTTGATTTAATCCATGCTTAAATACATATAAGCCAGCCTTAGAGAGCATTTCATTTATATTTTTTGAGGTTGTCGAACCCATGATTTTGCGATTAACAATAAACCCAGCTTTTGGTCTATTCAACAACTCTTGTCGTTCTTTAATTAATCCAACAATATCACTTGTCGCCCACATATCGACACCAGATGGCTGTATTGGTATCAAAACTAAATCAGCACATTTGATAGCGGCAACTGCCAACTCTTTTGCTTGAGGGGCTGTATCTATTACTTTAACATCAAATCCATTTATTGCTTTTATATCCTTTTCAAGACTTCCTGCTCTATCAAGTCCAATAGTTGGCAAAATAGTTCCTTCATTAATCGCATTCCAATCTCTACTACTACCTTGCGGATCGGAATCAACAAGTAAAACTTTATAACCTCTTATTTGCAAGCTATGGGCAATATTAATTGACAAGGTTGTCTTACCCACGCCGCCTTTACTATTTATTATTGATATAATCATATGTGAACCATTATAACTGTTAATGTGATAATTATAGTATTTTAACATATTATAAAAGTATAAAAACATAAATTTATCATGCTATCATTTTATAAAATGATAATTTACTCAATTTGTAAATACATTTGACTATCTGTTATAACTATGATAAAGTGTACCCTATAAGTGTTTCTCTACTTTGAATGAGAGCTATAATAAAGTGTTCCTCTACTTTAAGTGAGGGCTATAATAAAGTGTTTCTCTACTTTAAATGAGAGCTATAATTATACTAAAAAGGTTGCGTTTTAAATAACACAGCCTTTTTGTTTTTGGAGTTAAAATGAAGTTTTATTATGTAAATGATGAATATCTAAAATTTCTAAATTTAAAATATGATGATAAAGTAATGAAACCCAATTATACAGGAGCAAAGAAATTTGTTTTTGGCTTAGTTTTAAATATTGGAGGGATACATTATTATGCACCTGTATCAAGTATTGATAGAAAAAAATCTAATAAAAATCACCTGTATAATATAGATAAGCAAGGTAATATTAATTACTCTGCACTGAAACCAGCAATTAAGCCGAGAGTTTTCCCGATACACGACAACCACCCAAATGGTGAAGTTATTGCTATGGTTCGATTAGACTTCATGTTTCCAATACACATAAATGATATAAATGAGGTTAATTTTAAAGTATTTGATACTGCAATTAAATCCGACCAGGAATATAAAATATTACTTGAAAAAGAATTTGAAACCTGTAAAAAACATTATTCGGTTATCTGTGAAAAAGCAAATAAAGTATATGGAAAATCCAAAGATCCAAAACATATTTTTTCTAAGATATGTTGTAATTTTAATATGCTTGAAATTGGCTTTAAAGAATGGATAAAACAAAAAAACTATTAGGGATGGTTTCATGTGGATTTTACACGATATCCGTGTATGTGATTAGATCACACAGTCTGGATTATGCCCTAAACAATCGTATTTTAGGGCATAAAACAATTCACTATTAATCGAATAATAGAGGAATTGATTAGTTAAAATTATCTCCTGTTATACTATAAACATACTTTTAATATTTATAGTATAACATTTAATATATTATTACGCTTATATTTATAATAAAACCGCTAATATATTATTAACGGTCATTAATTGCATGACTTCTGGAGGTAATACTTGTTGGCTTTATGATGATGTTGGAAGAACAATTCCACATTATACATTAAGAACTGTTGCACCATAAGAAAAAGAGCTATTTAATAGCTCTTTTTTGTTAACAAAAATTATTGACCATTTAATCCATTTGAAAGTTTTGAACTTGGTAAAACGTAATAAGAACCTGTAAATACCAAAATATAATTTTTTGTACTAATAAATGTTCGATTCCAATCTATTAAATAATTAGTTTTGCTGACCTCACATGTATTTAAATCTATTAAATGAGCTGAAGTAATTGAATTTGAACAAACTCCATTAAAAAATGATTGCATATCACAATATCCACTTTTATCTTGACCGAATGCATCAGTTTTTGCTTGAGAATAAAGTCCTTGTGTAGTATTCATAATATAACTTCCAACTGCTGGATTAAAATCTAAAAGTCCATTTTCATTAATATCAGTCCAATTATTATATCCAGCTCCATTTTTAGTGAAACATCCCCAATGTTGATTTGTTCCATCATTATTTCCATTTAGTCCAAAAATATTACTATCTTTATCTACAGCATATAAAGCACTATATAATCCAGCAAAAGCAACGGGAGCTGGTAATGGAGCTGTAATTTGATTTGTAGCTTGATTAACAGTATAAACATATTGTGGAAGGTTAATTCCTTTAGAGTATGTTCCAGAATAAATAATTCCATCCAAACCATATTTCTGGTTTTGTCCACTATCAATGTTTCCATTATAATCAATAAGTGCACCTGAATTATCTCCTAAAGCTTGACCATTACTATATGCACTTAAACCAGAAGTATTTACGGCTACAAAATTTGCATTTGAGGCATAAGTATAATTGATTTGTCCAACTGTAAGTGAATTATTTACATTATTATAACTTAATGTAGAGCGATTATTCACACTATAATTACTATTGGTTGTCCACATATTTGTTCCATCCATGCTAATCTTAGGGGATAATGATACATCAATATTGGCTTTAGATGTTAAATTTAATAAACTGTATTGAATTGCAGCATTTGTTCCAGTTGCACAAGGTGTTGCCGTTGCACTTGGTGGAATAATAATTGGAGAACAGTTTTTTTGAACATAAAACATATCATTATTCGTATTACGTAAGAAATAAGTAAGGTTAAAACTAAAATCAGTTAAACCACTTTCATTTGCAGCCCACATAGCATTAAATTTATAAATACAAGATTGGTTTGCTGCAAGAGGTAAACCTTTATTAATAGTATCTAAACAATTATTGTTTCCACCAGCCATTGCAAATTGAATTGGATTAGTTGGTCCAATTGGAGTATTTGCATCAACATTAAAATAGTTTTGAGATAAATTTGTTGTTGATACTGTAACAGGAACACTATTAGGATTAGTTAAAGTTAATGTCCAAATACGATGTTGTCCAACTTTGTCAATATTCAAAGGTGTTTGGGTAATAGTTAAAGCTTGTAAAACACTTGGAGTAGGTGATGGACTAGGACTAGGTGTTGGACTTGGAGTATCTCCGCCAGAACTTCCACCTCCACCACCATTGCAAGCAAATAAAGCTGATGTAATTAATGTAATTAAGATTTTTTTGATTGAATTTGAGTGTGTCATTTACTTACCTTTTATTAATTGAAGTCAATATCGTCTTTATTTGATGTAGTCTTACTTTTTAATTGCGTTGAAATTTTAGATTTTGCTGGCAGTTCATTTTTATTGGGATTAGCGTGCCGTTCAAGATCTTCCGCTATCCTTTTATACATTATATTAATATGGTTTAAGTCTATTTCATTTAATTGTTTGTATGCGTGAATTACGTCTGATAAATTTTTGAAGTTTGGTGATTTGATATTTTTTGATGCTAAAATAATTATAGCAATTAATATTTTGAGCTGTATCTTTTCATATTTTGGGTTAGTTAGCGCTTCCATTAATTTTTCTTGAGTCCAATTTAACAAATTCTCTAAACTAATACATTCTAGCTCTTCTTTTTCTATTTCTCTGGTCTGATTATGATTACTTGTATCTGGCATTTAATTTCTCCGTTGATTTAAATTGATGGGTTTATACCTTTGTATTTGATAAGATATCTCTTATAGAGTTTGAGATAAATTTTGAATTTCATACTAATTTATAACTAACATTATTATAGCACAAATACTACAAATATACTAGCAAAATCCGTATGTTATTTCTAATATATATACCATATTTATATTGTCAATATATGTATTGTAGATATATATATGGTATTTTCATACAATATAGTTATGAAAATTAGAAAACCCACACCCCCCAAAAACACAGATCCAACTCAATCTAAAATAATTTCAATATTGGCTAAAAACATCAAATATTACAGGAACAAACAATTAATTAGCCAAGAATATCTAGCTGAGTTATGTGAACTTCATCGTAATTATATCGGTCAGGTTGAGCGCGCAGAATGTAATATTTCCATTATGAATCTTGAAGCTATAGCGAGAGCATTAAAAGTAAATTTAATTGATTTATTGCAAAAATAAAGCGTGGTAAATTACCACACTTTATAAATTTGAGTTAATTTAAAACCCAATAATTATTTAAAACTTATCGGGCAACATAATTGTAATTGCAGGTTTAGGATTGTCAATATCTATTGCTGATATCTGCGCAATAAAATCGAATAATCTGGTTTTATCATTCTTCCAATAAATCAATATTGAAAAAGGTAAAGTGCTCACATGGCTCTTTTTCTGATTTTTTTT
>JAIETQ010000028.1 GCA_019744995.1 Amoebophilaceae bacterium | reverse complement strand
TAGAACCTAAAAGTGTAGAACCTAAAAGTGTAGAACCTAAAAGTGTAGAACCTAAAAGTGTAGAACCTAAAAGTGTAAAACCTAAAAGTGTAGAACCTAAAAGCGTAAAACCTAAAAGTGTAGAACCTAAAAGCGTAGAACCTAAAAGCGTAGAACCTAAAAGTGTAGAACCTAAAAGCGTAGCATTAAATAACTTAAACTTAAACTTAAACTTACCGTCTGAGTCCAGCCAGTCTGAATCCAGCAACAATAAAGTTGCTGATCCACGCGTCAATAACAAGACCCATCGAGCTGATTTTATACGTCAATGTTTAGCAGATGACTGCTTTATAAGAAAGATAGATAAACTAGGTGAGCGGTGGGAAGTTGACTCGCCCTGGCTGTGGCAAATTGAAGGTGTTTCCTGTGTTATACTGGATAAAGACAAGGGAGAAGTATCGGTATTACTAGGAAAAGAGCAAGGCGGAATTTACGAGGGGAAATTGAATTTTATAGGAGGTAAAATTGAAAAGGACAACTTTCAAGACCGGCTCGAAGCGATTCTAGCAACGCTTTATGATGAGGTTCGTGAAGAACTGGGTATTCAATTACAGTACAATCCCTTTAATAAAAGCTTAATACATATAAAGCTGGCTACTAATGAAGAGTTTGGTACACTCATGTTTTTTTGTTATATTTCAGGCCTATCCGTTAAAAGCTGGGAAATTATGAATCGAAAACGTTTGGCTCAAAATGTCAGGCCGAAATACCGAGAATTTTCTGAAATCAAATTTCTGCCTATAAAAGCATTATCAGCAGATAGGAATGATATTTCTGACTATGTACATGAAAATATAAATCAAATCGTAGAGGCTTCCAAACATATTCAAGGTATAGGCGTACCCAGAAGCGACTTTCTCCTGGTTAAGGATGATATACCGATGATGGGCTCTACATCAAAATAGGCCATGTCTGCTCCACAACAATTCCCCCTTATTAAGGGTAAAGAAGAAAATTGGCCTATAACAAAACTACATAAAAACCATAAAGATTTTCTCACAGAAGTCGTCTGTAAAAGTTTTAAAGCCCTACGTAAGCGTTATCCGACCGATACCGATCTCTACCGCATCTTAACGCAAACCATCTCAAAAGAACTAGCTAGAATAGCAGAGGAACCATGGAATTGCGACCCTAAAGATGACCAATCCTTTTGGGAACTCATGGACCATGCCGTTAAAAATAAGATAGAAGCCCCCAAACTATTGGAAAAAATCATACAACGTTATGTAAGTGAGATGCAAAGCAGCTTCAGTATCTTTTACTACCAATGTATAGCCAAAAGTGTTCATTTCCTTTTTGTACACTTATTAAAAGCTTATTCCATTAATGATGAAAAAACAACAACAGAGGGAATATTTAAATTTCAAAAACTCAGCGAAAAATTTCAGATAGCTGGTGAAATTCAACTATTACAAACATTAGCTACCAAAGGAACCCTGGTATTGGTTCCTACCCATATCAGCAACTGGGATTCTGTTGTACTCGGATTGGCTACCAAACAGTTAGGTTTACCTCCTTTAAGTTGGGGGGCTGGACTCAATCTATTCAACAACAGAGGATTTCGTTTTATCTTTAGTCAACTGGGTACCTATAAGGTAGATCGACGCAAAAAAAATATTCCTTACCTACAAACACAAAAAGACTATACCTGTCTCCTCTTAGAAAAAGGTTGTCATATGATATTTTACCCCAGTGGCACACGTAGTCGGTCCGGATCCATAGAAACCGACTTAAAGCTAGGACTTTTAGGGACTCCGTTGGAAGCACAAATACATAACTTTCAGCAAGATGGCCCCCAGGCTGACAAATTTTTTATTGTACCTATAGCCCTTAACTATCATTGCGTACTAGAAGCTAAGCAACTTATTGAGGAGTCTGGATTACAAACAGATATAACCAGGACACATACGCCTAATTGTTGCTCTACTCATTTAGCCTTAAGTAAAAATATCCTATGCAAAGGATCGGAAATATTCATTAACATTGGCATGCCTTTAGATGTATTGGGCAATAGAGTAGATATAGAGGGAAATAGTTATGACAGCAATGATCAAGCAGTAGATTTATACAGGCAGCTCATGGATCTTGCAGCGCAACCGGCTACGTTAAAACCCTTCAACGACTGGGTAAAAACACTAAGAAATAAAATCATAGCTACTTACTACCGCATCAATCAAGTATTAAGCAGCCATTTAGTGGCCTTTGTAAGTTATGAATTAATCCAACACAGTACGGAGAAAATCATCATCCCTTATGAGCTATTTATGGCTACACTAGCTAAAGTATATGACGCACTGCTGCTACTTTATAAACAAAAAAAAATAGACTTCACCCCTATTTTACTACATAGTAATTTGGATGTCATTGCTAAAGATGGAGTTGCTAAGCTGGGGATTTACCATATTAAAAAGCCCCTGGTTATAACAAAAAACAAAGAGATCTTGGTTCAGGATAGTTGTACATTATTATATTATCACAATAGACTCATTGGTTATGGATTGGAAAAAAACATTACACAGTAAACCTATAGCTGTTTTAGGTGCTGGAAACTTTGGCACCGCCATTGCAAAATTAATAGCCCCTCAGGTTGATCAGCTGTTTCTTTATACCAACAAAGCTGACGTTGCGCTTGAATCTCAACTAAACCGTACCTCGGCTGGACAGACCTTACCAGCTAATGTTGAGGTTACCCATGATTTAGTAAGCCTCATAAAATATTGTCCTATCATTTTTCCCATTATTCCAGCAAGTAGGTTTCGTAGCCTTATGCAAGAAATGGCTCCCTACTTAACTGAAGAACATCTATTGATACATGGCACCAAGGGATTAGATATAACTGATTGTGAAGATAAACCATCACTTACCAGAGCCTATATTGCTACCATGAGTGAAGTCATTAGGCATGAAACTAAAGTAAACCAGATTGGGTGCTTAGCTGGCCCGAATTTAGCACATGATCTCCATAAAAAGCACCCAGCAGCCACCGTAGTGGCTAGTTACTCTAAACAGGTTTTAGCTATTGGTCAACAGCTTTTAACCAATAGTTGGTTTCGTGCCTATCCTAGTAGTCACTTACTGAGTGTAGAATTTTGTAGTGTACTTAAAAATATTTTTGCCATTGGTGCAGGTTTATTAAGAGGCATGGAGTATGGAGATAATACCTACGCTTTCTTTCTTTCCGCTTCCCTAGCAGAAATGCATCACATCCTAGAAACTATGCATTTACACACCAATGTCTTGCTGGGTCCAGCTGGAATAGGGGATCTAATAGCTACGTGTAACAGTAGCTCCAGCAGAAATTATACCATTGGCTACCGACTGGCTAAGGGTGAACTATTAAATCATATCCTAGCAACACTTCAAGGGGTTTCTGAAGGGGTACAAACGGTAAAAACTATTCATGAAGTGATGAAATCCCACCATCAGCGTGCACCCATTACCACCCTGATTTATCGCATCCTTTTTGAGCAGCTCTCTCCTAAAGCAGGACTAAGGTGTTTGATGCGTTATCCCATTGTACAATGACAAATGAGACCTTCGATCCTAATATGCTCCATATTCATCTGGTTGATGTGGAGTATCCTCTGCCCCTGTCACACCTTATTAGCCGCTGATGAGCCAGAAGCCTTAGCTATAGCCCATACCTCCTTACCTGTTAAGGAAGTCATCATAGGTATAAGCAATCTACACAAGAAAAAATTACGCCAACATTCTATTTACCCCCCTTATGATCGGCTTTTAGGTATGCCTATAAAAAAATGGCTCTACCTGTGGGGCAAAAACCATTACAACCCCAAAAAGATAGAAAAAGATATACTACATCTTACCTATACATTCCAAGAAAAACTTACCAAAGCCAGCAGCGAACGTGCCAAAGAAAAACTTACTGCTGCCTATCATAAGCGTATGAAAGAAAAGAACAATAGGCTGAAGTATGGCAATCAATTGATGCGTATAGGCGAAAAACCCAGGTACTATCACCCAAATGGTGTAACCTACAATAAAAAAGTTTTTCTAAACTATATGCAATCGCATGGGTACTTGGATGCTGAGATAACCAGTAAAACTACTTTTTACCCCGATAAAGCATGCATTACCTATTACATTACCCCTAAAAAGAGATATAAAATTAATGGTGTAACATTAGAAGTAAGTGATCTGACCATAAAAAATTTATTACGCTCCCACGAAAAAGAGAGTTATCTAAAAACAGGAAAAGTATATCACTATGAAGATTTTATAAATGAACAAGAACGCATCATAACTTTACTTTCCAATCATGGTTATTTTAATTTTAGTGAGCAATGTGTCCATTTTACCGCTGAAGTATCTCAAGAGCAGGCTACCATAGCCATCACCACTGTTGTAGACCAAGCGCCATCTGGCCTCGACCATATGAAAACAAAAGTGGCCCAAGTAATCGTATATTTATCGGATCAACCTATAGAACAAGAAAATCAACCTGATTTACTAACAAAAACATGCGATGATATTCGTTTTATTTTCCAATCAGGCAGCTATCCTTTACCTCAACTGGCTAGAAAAATAGCCATACGACCAGGTGACTTTTATAATAAAAGTAAAATTATAGAAACCTATGAACAGCTCCACTTCACTTCAATCTTTGAGTCTATTACCATATTACCCAAACTAGAAACCGATGGGCTTGTTATCTATATTCACGCAAAGCCTCATGCACGCATAAGCTTCCAAACAGCACTAGGAGGAGAATGTTTTGATCTAAAACTGACCAAACTGCGTCCTACCATCAAATTGACCCCTACTATAAGGCGATTATTTGGAAAACTAAATGTAGCCCATATCGAAGGGAGTATTGCCTGGAGGGAAGAACCTCAACAAGAGGATGCCAACAAATTTTACAAAAACATATCCTATAAACTAGAGATGAAATATACAACCCCTCAGTTTATGCTTTTTTTACCAAAAAAACTTCATCAACGTTTAGAACGATTTGGCCCACATACTACCATTAGCATCGGCTATAACTTTATAAAACACCACGCCTCTACCCAGGAAAAAATAGATGCCATACTTCAATATAATTGGCAAAACCAAAGTAAAAAAATCCTATACGGATTTACACCTTGCAAAATAGAATGTACACATCTTATCTCTGATACCAATAAAGAGAGAAGTGAGTCACAACCCTCCTCTTTTTTGACTACTATCATCTACTCCTCTACGATAAACAATACGACTAATAACAAACCCTATTTCACCCGATTTACTCGACAGCAATGGCTCCTATCTATAGACGTAGAACTAGGTGGGAGCTATGAACATCTTTTTCGCTTGACTAAACTACTACCCAAACACTTTCAATGCTATAAGTATCTCAAACTGGATCTGGGCTATAAACACACCTTTAACCTTACCCAACGTACCCTATTGGTCTACCAAACCAAATGGGGCATTCTTAAAAATTTCTTAACCATCCCAGTCCCAGACAAACAATATCAGATGGGAGGGTATAGCAGTATCCGAGCTTGGGATACAGGAACGATTGGCCCTGGTCTATATGAACCAAAAAATGAACATGCAAGAAGAAAAGGTGACTTGCTCTTACTTGGCAACATTGAATTGCGTCAAAAACTGATTGGATATTTAGAAGGTGCAGTTTTTTTAGATGCAGGAAATAGCTGGGATATATCAAAAGATTCCCAAATAATAAAAAGATTTTATTTTAATAATTTTTATAAATCTTTAGCTATAGGGGGTGGTGTTGGCGCAAGATTAAATTTTAACAATATCTTTGTACTATGTTTAGATGTAGCAACTAAACTACGCTACCCTACTGGGATAAAAACAGACCAATCTAAACAGGTTATTTATACGCTCAGTATGGGTTATCCATTTTAGTAACTCTTTTTACTTGTTTAATACATTTTTCTAATCAATACAGATGGATAAAATAGAACTTACATTAGACTTCAATGAAATCAATTTGATTATCAAAGCACTATCGGAAAAACCTTTTCGAGAAGTATACGAGCTAATAGGCAAAATTCATGCACAGTCTAATACACAACTGAAGGGATTAAACGAGGCGGACAAAAAGTAAATAAAAAAATTATTTTTGTAAAAAAGTTGCATAATTGTTAGACAATCCTTTTCTTTGCAACGAGTTCTATATAAAATGTAATCTATGAAACCTGATCATCCATCTATCGTTTACCCATATGATAAGCAGTAGTCTACTACACAAATGGTTAAGCTGTAACTTTCAGGAGATCTTGGAGATTAGCTTAATCGGCCTATCTGCCTTAGCTCATTTTCTAGATGCTCGCCAAAACATTTGGGCTAGAATTTTAACCTTTCCTATCCTTTTGCTAAACATTTATGTCTATTCCATCAAACGATTATCGGGAAAAGTAATCCATAGCCTAATTTCTATTTTCATTAATGGCTATGCCTACATAAACTGGAAGGGAAGCAACTATCGTACGCCTATAAAAGTAACCATAACGCCCCCTAAGTTACTTTGGTATATGATCTTATTGGCTATAATAGCTACGGCTATATGCAGCTTTATCCGGTGTATAGACTCCCAGATGTCCTTATTATCTATTTACTTTGATACGTTGTATTGTATATTAGGTCTTCTCGAGAAATGGATGATGTCTCATAAAAAGCTAGAAAGGTGGACGCTGGCTTTTTTTAGATATATAGGGTTCTCTATTGCATGCTACTATGCAGGCTCTAAACTGCTTAGTCTCTTTCAATTATCACTTGCATCTATTGCGATTTATGGGCAGATAAAATGGTTGAAGGCCTATAGAAAGCAAGCGGCGTTTGACAACGCCTCCACTTTATCTACTTTTTCCCAATTAAAATCCTGATCCTCACGCCCAAAGTGGCCATAATTAACTGTTTTTTTATAAATAGGCCGTAGTAGATCCAAATGATGAATAATGCCATAAGGCGTTAAATCAAAATGTGCTCTAATCAATGCCTCAATTACCCCATCTTTAACCTTTCCCTTACCAAACGTATTGACCATGATAGAAGTCGGCTTAGCCACACCAATGGCATAAGAAAGCTGTATTTCACATTTTTCTGATAAGCCCGCGGCAACCACATTTTTAGCAATATAACGCGCCATATAGGCACCCGAACGATCTACTTTAGAGGGATCTTTTCCTGAGAAAGCCCCTCCCCCATGGCGAGCAGCTCCACCATAGGTATCCACAATAATCTTACGTCCTGTTAAGCCACAATCTCCAACTGGCCCCCCTATAACAAATTTTCCCGTTGGGTTGATAAAATATTTTGTATTTTTTGAAAGCCATGCTTTAGGTAAAACTGGATAAATCAACTCCTCCATAACCGCTTCGTAAATCATAGCATGGCTAATAGCTGGATCATGTTGGGTAGATAGAACCACGGTATCCACTGCAACTGGCTTATCATCGACATAACGCAACGTCACTTGGCTTTTGGCATCTGGTCTGAGCCAAGGTAAAATATTGTTTTTACGTAAAAATGCCTGACGCTGCATCAATTGATGGGCATAATAAATAGGGGCAGGCATCATACTGGGTGTTTCTTGGGTAGCAAATCCAAACATCAACCCTTGGTCTCCGGCCCCTTGTTCTAATGAATTGTGTCGATCAATACCTTGAGCAATCTCGGGAGATTGTTTGCCAATGGCATGGATCACGGCACAACAGTTTCCATCAAAACCTAGCTCACTTTTATTATAACCAATATCAAGGACTACCTTACGCACAACATCCTCGATATTAACCCAAGCAGAGGTAGTAATTTCCCCTGCAGCGATAACCATACCGGTTTTAACCAACGTTTCACACGCAACACGTGCTTGCTTATCCTCGATGAGTATCGCATCTAAAATGGCATCAGAAATTTGATCTGCAACTTTATCAGGATGGCCTTCTGAAACGGACTCTGAAGTGAATAAAAAATCAGGTGACATATATATCTAAGATAAGAGATTTTAAAATAGCGAGCAGGTAGCATCTATGCATGCAGATTAAGCCCGACACTTGGTTAGTGCAAAACGTTTACCAGGCAAGATACGCAACAACCCTTGAAGTTCTAAAGATAACAAAGCTGCTTGTAACTCTCCATGAGATAAGCTAGTATGATACATCACCTCATCAATAGCTACAGGTTCTTTGGATTTTTTCAACTGATCTATAACCAGCTGTTCCGAAGGGGTCAATGGATAAATGGTAGAACCATCCTTTTTATCGGAACGGTCTGGGTTTACATCCCAATTCATTATGTATGCTACATCATTAATATGGGTCAACACATGTGCTTGGTTGCGCTTAATCAATTGATGACACCCTGCAGCGGTAGCAGAAAAAATAGATCCTGGAAGGGCAAAAACCTCTCGATGGTAACTATTGGCATAATAAGCCGTGATCAATGCCCCGCTTTTTTCTTTGGCCTCAATCACAATGGTTACATCTGCCATACCAGCTATAATTCTATTGCGTGCTACAAAGGTATAAGCGGCTAGGTCACTGCCTATAGGATATTCAGTAATCAACCCTCCATCCGATTCGCAGAGCTGTAGGGCTATAGATCGATGTGCCGCAGGATATACTTTATCTATACTGGTCGGTAGTACCGCTACGGTGGATAGTCCTTGAAATAATGCTTGTTTGTGGGCCAATATATCAGTTCCATAGGCTAAACCACTGACTATCAAGGGGCGGTAAGGAAGCAGTTGGCTTACAAATTGTGTAATGGCATCTTGTCCATAAGGGGTC
The DNA here is from genome assembly GCA_019744995.1 of Amoebophilaceae bacterium. Classification (GTDB taxonomy): domain Bacteria; phylum Bacteroidota; class Bacteroidia; order Cytophagales; family Amoebophilaceae; genus Cardinium. The sequence goes on along the minus strand of JAIETQ010000028.1, from coordinate 2,888 downwards.
AGTTGCCTCGTACCAATGATGCTAACCACTCGTCGTTTGTTGAGTAGCGCACTACCTTTGTAGTAGAGGATAGCTGGACCATCTGGTAAGTCAAGCAACCTTTGGGGATAAGCTGCTTCTCCTATGGTAAGGTGTTGAATATTTTCCTTTTCATGTAGTTCTATAACGCTTTTTGCCTTACTAAGGTCGGCATGGCCACGAATAAGGCTGGCTATTTTATAGGGTACGCCACCACTGCCTTGATGGGCGACTTCGAAAACTTTTTCTGCACTTCCAAGATGGGTAAGTAGCTTTTTTAGCCACACCGCACCTATTCCAGGAACTAGAGAAAGGGCCAGTCGATACAATTTTTCTTCTTTACTAGGTGTAGGTGTAAGCATGCATTATAACGGAATGAGGCCTCCTCAGCATATAGGGAGCTAAAAGTACCGAGGGCGGGGGTCGAACCCGCATGGCCGAAGCCACAAGATTTTAAGTCTTGCGTGTATACCAATTCCACCACCCCGGCAAAGCTATTACATAGACAAAAAAAGAGCGAGAAACAAAAAAAGAGCGAGAAACGGGACTCGAACCCGCGACCCCGACCTTGGCAAGGTCGTGCTCTACCAACTGAGCTATTCTCGCTTAAATTTAAAGTTGCTTTAACAAATTTACACTTTAAAAGTGTTTTTTCCAAACCGAGGCCTTTGAAAAATAGCTACTAAACGACATAGCGCAAGGCGGTAATACATGAAATATTTTTATAAAATTATTGTATTTTAAATAATATTTATTTAAATTAATTTTGTATCAAATCCTAATCGAATTGTACAATATATAGGTGTAATATTTAATTATACGCATAATATTTATCTTGTACTTGTTTGAGAAAACTGGAGCTTTATGGTATAGCCATTGCTTTTTACGCTATTTTTTCATAGATTTTCCCTGAAAATAAATAAACCATACCCCATGCATACAGAAAATAATTTAACCACTGAAAATACAACAGTCATTCCTAAAATAATGGTAGGCACAGATGAGTTTTGTGACTTACTAATGAATAGTGATATATTTGTGGATAAAAGTCTACTGATCAAAGAAGTATTAGAAGACAGCGGTAAAATTATCCTCATCACTCGGCCCAGACGCTGGGGTAAAACCATTAACATGGATATGGTTAGGAGATTTCTAGAAATAGAAATAGATCCACAAGGCAACCCCCTACCCCTAGAAGAGCGGCAAAATATAAAATTATTTACAGGAGGCACTATAAATATAGGTTTTGATGAAACCAAAACGTTACAGCCTTTAAAAATAGCTCTGCATGAAGATATACTAAAGTATCAAGGACAATTTCCTGTAATCTCTATAACATTTAAAAATATAGAAGGCAAATCATACCAAGAGATTGAACAAGGTGTAAAAATAAAACTACGTAATCTATTTCAGGAGCATAATTATTTAATGCATAGTGCTAAATTAAAACAATATGAAAAAGATAAATTTGCTGTATATTTATCGAACCAAATAACTAAAAGCCATATCACAAATAGTTTAAGTCTATTAACTGAACTGCTTTACAAACATTATAACAGAGAAGCATGGGTATTGATTGATGCATATGATACTCCAATCATTAATGCTTATAGCTATTTTGGAAAAAATGAGCACGCATTTGAAAAAGTACTAGCACTTTTGGATGGCATCATGAACGCGACCTTTAAACGTGGAACAGGTGGATTTTACCTAGAACGTGGGTTCATTACAGGTATTTTTCGCATAGCTAAATCTACATTATTTGCTAGTTTTAACAATGCTAGTGAATATAGCTTGCTAGATAAAAAATTTTCTAAATCTTATGGATTTACCCAACCAGAAGTGGATGAATTATTAACCAAAGTACCAATGGATACGGATCCGAAAAAAATTAAAGATTGGTATAATGGATACACCTTTGGTGACGAAGTTATCTACAACCCATGGTCCATCATGCAATGCTTATCCCATAAAGGGAAGCTGGATAATTACTGGATTGATAGTGGGGGAACGGCACTTATCGATAAAGCTTTTGTATCCGATGAAATACAGGAAGATCTACAGTGCTTAGCTTCTGGTCAAGCTATCTTTCACCTATTACTAAGCAAATCATTTTTGCGGACATTCATAAACCAATAGGCTTATTTAGTTTGTTGCTATTTAGTGGTTATCTAAACCCTAAGGTTCAACATGCAGAAGAAAATATCTATGCATTATCCGCTCCCAATCGAGAGGTAAGACATATATATCAAGCAAGAATATTGCAATGGGTTACGGATAAATTAGACATAGATAGTTCTAGATACTATTCATTTATCAGCTTACTACCAGCAGGTAAAATAGAAGCATTTAAAGAACGTTTACAAGCATTATTACTAAACTCTACCAGTTTTCATCAGACAGGAGAAAAAAAGCGGAATTATTTTATAGTGGTTTTATGTTAGGGCTGATTAACATGCTAGCCCCAGGTTACATCATAGCAAGTGAACAGGAGTCAGGTAATGGCAGACCCGATATTATCCTGATTCCAAAATCTGGTCAAGGAGATAAAGCAATCATTATTGAGTATAAAGTAGCTAAAAATCAAGAAGATTTAGTTTCAGTAGCTGAAATAGGATTAAACCAGATTATAGCTAAACAATATGATGCAAAAATAAAAGCCTATCCATATGTTAAACAAATACTAAACCTAAGTATGGCTTTTTGCGGTAAGCATATGGAGTTAACGTACAACGTTATAGAGGTATAGCCATAAGAATCACTTCACAAATAGCCCTTAGCTCCTCGACCACCAGTTTTACCCCTTCACCTTCCAAGCCGTCAGCCAACAGTAGATAAAAATCTAATGTCTCTTGCGCAATATGACGCTG
>JAIETQ010000067.1 GCA_019744995.1 Amoebophilaceae bacterium | reverse complement strand
ATATCATCACTAAGTGGTGGGCTGATCTAGTACAGGACAAAAATGTCCATTTGTATATTGGAGAAGCTTTATATAGAGTAGGGGTGCCCAGTCAGGTAGAACCTGACTGGACTATGGGAAATGGCGTAACGGAAATAAAAAAACAGTTGCTATGGAACATAGCAGATCCTACGATCAAAGGGAGTATACTTTTTCGACATTTGTCTTTACGAGACAAAAATGTGTTACCCGCCAAAGCAGCCATTCAACAAGACGTATGGCCCCATATTGCTCTGATTCCTGCTATGCCTTGGAAGGGAACTACTCCGCCAAAACCACCTATTCAGCTAACAAAAGAGGCTACATCAGCAGGTGTTCAATTAACATGGAAAGCAGGAGAGGAGCTCTCCCCACCGGTCTATTATGCTATCTATCGGTTTAAGGATAAAGCGGCTATAGATATCCGTAGTGGTGAAAACTTATTAACGACCCTACGCCATAATCCAACACATTCTCAACAACATTGGGTAGATACCTCCTCAACGGGTGATATAAGTGTTGTATATGTGGTAACGGCACTAGATCGCAACCATAATGAAAGTGCAGGGGGGTGTTAGGCCTTTTCTCTTGCCTATTATTGAGCAATTAGCACAGGATCCATCCCATGATTTTCAATCCTTACTGTTTATCTTCCCTACTGATTTGTCGATTGATTATTTTCACTCCCTGTATAGCTATCATAGCGCTAATGATAGGCCTAAGTGTATAACCTTACGTCAGCTGACCCTGTATAGCGATCATAGTGCTAATGATGGGCCTAAGTGTATAACCTTACGTCAGCTGATGTTAGATCAAAGCCATCTAAAAGCAATGGCTGCGTTTGTTTTACTACAAAAGCTTTATGGCGTGGTTAAGGCAACCTATACTCGGTATGACACCTTTGATGCATTTTATCCTTTTGGCGTAACCCTGCTGCAGGATTTTGATCTACTGGATCACTACCTTATAGGGGCTCCTGCTCTTTTTTCCGCATTAATCAGACAAAAAGAGCTTACCGTTTCCTGGGAGCAGTTGCCTCTTATTTATCAACAGTTTAAACAGCAACTTATAGCAGAGGGGATAGGCTACCCAGGACTCTGCTATAGAGCTGCGCTAGATGGAGACCTCTATAAAACCCTAGCTGGATATCAAAAACTGATCTTTATTGGGTTTAACGAGTTAGTCCCAGTTGAAGAACAGTTTGTAGTAGCCTGCCAAAAGTTGCTACCTAGTTTATTTTTTTGGGATGTAGATAGTTATTATCTCGATAACCCTATGCATGCGGCTGGATACTATTTACGTAGACATCAAAAAAATCAGGTTTTTAAAAACAGTTTTCCTAAGCAGCTAGCTACTTACCTTAACGACCCCCATAAACATATAACTATAACAGCAGCTAGCAGCTTGGTACCAGCCATTCAACTGGTTATAGATGTCTTACAGGAAAAAATAAATAAACAAAAGATACCATTACATCAAGCAGCTATCGTAGTAAACGGTACCGATGTAGTAGTTCCTTTACTCGATAAGCTGGCTAAGTTGGCTATTCCCCTCCATTGTAGGATACCCTATCCATTAAAAGCTACGGCTATCTATAGTTTAGTAGAAAAACTAGTGACCATCTGGGAGCAAGCCACTAACCCCATCCTAGCTGATGATATAGCCAACCTATGTTTATCCATGCATCCCTTGGTTGATGTTGATATGCAAGAGAAAATCATGCGGATGGTAGCGGGTGCTAATTTTTTTACTGATTTACCAAGCAAAGGGTTTTGGGTTTATCTCCAAGGGTTTTTGGTCTTTTTACTGCAACATTTTACCCAATCGGTTGATCTTTTCTTAGCGATTCAGCGGGATGCTTTGCAGTTTCTGATTGATTATATAGCGTCTTTTTTACAAGAAGAGCTAAGTGCGTATAGGCCATTAGCTTTTTTACAACATATAAAAGATAGTAGCTTCCTATTCAGCCAACACCATCCATCAACAGGGCTTTATATCGTAGAACTAACTGCGGCTCATAATCTAGATTTTGCCTATGCTTTTTTTGTACCTATGAATGAAGCTGGTTCATCCAGTGGCCCTAGCTCTTTTTTCCCCTATGCCATACGGAGTAGCTTTGGTCTACCCATTGCTGATAAGGTAGCAGAACGGAGTGGCTCTTATGGGTTTTATAGGTTGCTACAACGTAGCCAAACGGTCTATTGTAGCTATTCAGCGCAGCATAGATTGGGTTCTTCTGGAGAAATGAGTCGGTTATTGCTGCAGTTATTGTACAGTAGTAAGGTGACTATTACTACCCAGCAAGCTCCATTGTATCTTTCTCCTGCTCCAGCCGTTGTGATAGCTGTGGATAAGGATGAAAAAGTGATGCAGTGGTTAGAAAAGTTCTTAGTTAAAGAAAATAAAGGAGAGGCTACCTTAACGCCATCGGCCTTAATCAGCTATCTGAGTTGTTCTCTTCAATTTTACTTTACTTATTTACTCCGTTTAAAGAAAGAAGAGCCTAATAATCAAGATAATAAACTGCAATTAGGTATCTTATTTCACGCTATCATGGAGCAACTCTATAAACCCTTTGTAGGTATAGAGATCAGTACAAAAGTAATCAGCCAGCTTAAGTCAAAGGTAAAGATAACCATACAAAAAGTGATGGATAGATACGAAGCTGTTCAACCTATCCATGATGCCATGCTACTTAGCGCATTGTTAGAAAAGTTGGTAGGACGTATGTTAGCGATAGACCATAGCCATGCGCCTTTTACCCTTATGGGGGTTGAACTAGGAAGGGATCAGCCTATGGGGCTATCGCTACCCTTAGATCAAGCAAGGGTGGTTCGCCTAGGGGGTATTATAGATCGTGTAGATAGCAAAGAGGGTAGTATACGGATTATAGACTATAAAACAGGAGCGCCTCCTACTACCTTATCTAGCATAGCAGACTTGTGGGATCCTACCCAAATTAAAAAAAACAAAGCGATGCTTCAACTTATATTTTATACTTGGTTGTTTAAGTCGATAGATGCAACAGCAGGCCATCAAATGATCACTCCATACCTTATCCCCTTATCAGCACTTTTTGCTACCTCCGGTACAAAAATCGAAGACATCACCCCCTATATGCAACCCTTTCAAGAAAAACTGATCGCGTTGTTATCCAATCTATTTGACCCAAAGATTCCTTTTATACAAACAGAAAACCTTGAAATATGCAGCCATTGCCCTTATGTAGCCATTTGTCAAAGGGGGCATGTTGCTAAAGGTTAAAAATATTTCCACAGTTAACTTGACGCGTGTTTAAATGGACAGATCCTACGGTTACGTTATGCGTGCTCATCATCGCCCCCTAAATCTTTGGCGAGCTCATCCTCAAGCTCTTCAATAGTCGGTAATGCGGTTTTTAAGTTTTCCGGTAGTGCATCTTCAAGTCTATACGCTGCAAGACCTATTGGCTTTGTCATATCACGTAGTGCGTATTCAGCTAAAACCCCCACTTTTGACCTGCATAAAATAAGGCCAATAGAAGGATTGTCCCCTGGGTGCCGTAATAAATCATCAACAGCAGAAAGATAGAAATTCATTTTACCTGCATATTTTGGTTTAAACTTTCCAGATTTAAGATCGATTACAACAAATGAACGCAATTTAATATGATAAAATAAAAGGTCGATATAAAAATCTTGCTCTTCAACTTGTAAATGATATAGGCGCCCTAAAAAAGCAAAACCATCCCCTAACTCAAGTAGAAATTTTTCGATATGCGCCACTAATCCTTTCTCCACCTCACGTTCATGAGCATTTTTTCCTAAACTCAAAAAATCAAATAAGTAAGGATTTTTTAAAGTTGCATGAGCAAGATCCGATCGAGGTGCTAATTTATCTCTAAAATTAGTATTTATAATCATTAAACCCTAATTACCCCCTATTAGAGATGCTGAATAGGCGTTTCTAATAGGGGGTTTTGATTATGGTTTATAGCAAAACCTTTTCTTGCACAAAGGAAAGTATATCCCTAATAACCGCATCAGCCGTAATAACGGTATCAATAGCTGGGTTCGTCTTAAATAGATTTACATCTAAGGCAATCAAATTGCCTGCATGCGATATATCTTTGTAGATACGCCCCTCGACAAGAGGATTACCAGGCATATCTATAATGATTGGATCCATATAAGAGCCAAAATTTAAAGAAGCAAGGTCATCAAAACTGTCCCCTCTACATAGCTGACTAGCTAATGGAATGAGCGTATCATGTTTTCCTTCTTCTTTGCCTGTAGTAAATTTAGCATAGCTTTGGTTTAAACCTTCTATCGCTTCAACCGTTCGGTTATCGTTAGTTTCTATGTCTAAGTTAAAAAAATCTGCAAAATCATCTTGATAGCTGCTTATCAGCAAACAAGGAATAGAGCTATTTTCTCTTCGTAAGAAGTCGTATACCTGCCTTACGGCGCTACTATCTGGAAAAATATCTTTTAATCCTCCTATATATGGAATAGGCATCCATTTTGGGCCGATAAGGTATTTTAAACCAAAGGTGCTTTGCCACATTGTTCGTTTGATTTGGGGTACCGTTTTTAAGGTAAGTCGCCATTCCTGTTCTTGATAAATCCTTTGTACATGGTCACGAACTATACTTAAACCAGGTTCCGCCTTAGCCATAAACTCCCCTAAATCAGTAGGCGTACGCCTGAGCAGCGATGTACCCATCAGAGGGGCATTGATCGTAACCACCCCCTGGATATTGAGTTGATCAGCATAGTATTTGGCAATCGTGCACCCCACGACGCCACCTTGGCTATAGCCAATAATTACAATGGGCAATGTTTTAACCACTTGTTTGTTTGCAACAAGCTCCACTTCTATTTCCTTAAAAATATTTTTTGCTTGGTTGCTTACCGATTGTGTTAAAGAGCCGGTGGTTCCTCTACTGTTCGGCTGGATGACTAAAACCGATGGACCAAATTGGCTACGTAAGCTTTCTGCTATCTTATCCAGCTCATCTACATTGGCCATTAGTCCATGTAAGAGCACAGCAGCAAATTTAGGAGAAACGGATAGCAACGCTTCTGTTTCTTCTTCTTGTATTGCTTCTATAGACTGTTCACTACTTTCTATTGTATTTTGCCTGCCGGGGTCTGTTTTTATCATTTTGTTCAGGTGATTTTGACAGCTTATGAGTAAGCTCATTAAAAAAGTTGAAAAAAAATACTTTATTATTTTTCTGTTAGTTACTGTAATGGACATCATGAAAATAAAAAATTATAGATAAAACACCTGAGCACCCCAAAACTGATAAGAATAAGGTGAAAAATAATTTCAGCTTTAGCAAGTTACAGGGAGCATTTTTCCTTTGACCTTTTGGATACCAATGAAGCAGCCTTTTGGAGTCTCTTGTTATTTGCAGGTTATCTAAAAGCCGAAAAAAGCCGTTTTTTTGAAGAATTGTTCATGGGTTCATGTTGGAATGAAACCCAATATAAATCCTTTTTAAAACATTTTATAGTAGGTGATATCCCCCTATTTATGCGTGATTTAGGAGTGTACTTGTTACACACTTCCAGTTCTTTTAATACAAAAATCAGTAGAAAATCAGAAGGTTTTTACCATGGCTTTATGTTAGCTATGTTAGCCAGCTTAAGTGATACGCACTATGTGCAGTCCAATAGAGAAAGTGGCTATGGTAGATATGATGTATTGGTAATTCCAAAATGGGAAACGTCTATTTTAGGGGATGTCAATAAAAATAAAGTACCTGTGGCTATTTTATTGGAATTCAAGCATGTTCAGCAAGAAGAAAAATTAGAAAGTTCAGCTAAGTTTGCATTAGAGCAAATTCAAAGTCAATCATATCGGACAGTACTATTATCCTATCCTTATGTTAAAGAAGTAGTAGAAGTAGGTATTGCATTTTCTGGTAAAGCAGCTACGGCTGCCTATTCGGTGTGTGATTTAGTAAATAAACAGACAGGGCCTGTTCAATTAACAGATAAGTATCAAGAAGAGTGGTGATTTGCGGGGGTATGTCCATTATAATACCTTTCAAGAAATGAAAAATTTTTAATAAAAAAGCAACTATAAACTAAAGCAAATATTTTTTGCAACGACACTAAAAAAGAAAGTCTTTTAGTTATTTACCTTTTATTTACCTTTTAGGGTTTGATTTATTGTTAAATAAATTGTAAAATTACTATTCATCTATAGTAAACTATAGTCTTTTTAGAAAATATGCTTCACCTAGTTTAAGTTTATTATGCATAAATATATAGAGCAAAAACAACTCAATTTACCAGAGATTGCAAAAAGCATAAAAGATTTTTGGCAAGCCCATCAGGTATTTAACCTTTCTATGGATCAACGAAAGGGTAAAACCCCTTTTGTTTTTTTTGAGGGCCCTCCTTCTGCCAATGGGGCACCTGGCGCCCATCACATCCTTGCTATGACCGTTAAGGATCTGTTTACCCGGTATAAAACCATGCAAGGTTATTACGTTCATCGCAAAAGTGGTTGGGACACACATGGGCTTCCGGTAGAGCTACAAGTTGAAAAGAAGCTGGGCATTACTAAAGAAGCTATTGGTAAAACCATTTCTATCATTGACTATAACCAGCAATGTAAAGAGACCGTTATGGCATATACCAGCCAGTGGGAAGCTATGAATGAAGCCATTGGTTATTGGAAGGACAATGCTAACCCCTATGTTACCTATGAACGTAACTATATGGAATCCGTTTGGTATCTGTTGAAGGTATTGTATAATAAAGAACTACTGTATAAGGGACATGCCATACAGCCCTATTCCCCTGCTGCTGGAACAGGATTAAGTTCTCATGAACTTAACCAACCCGGTTGCTACCAACCCATAAAAGACCTTTCTATCGTAGCACAGTTTAAGTGCGTAGATCAAGAAAATAGCTATTTTTTAGCATGGACTACCACCCCATGGACCCTTCCTGCCAATAGCGCTTTGGCCGTAGGAGCTACGCTTACTTATGTTAAGGTATCTACCCTTAATCCTTATACAAGATTACCCGTTCAGGTGATTTTAGCTGAGGAGGCGGTAAGCCGTTTTTTTGGTGAAGCTCCAGCTCATACCCCTGTATTGCCTTGGGAAGTGGTAGCCCATTATAAGGGGATAGATTTACTAGGATTGCGTTATGAGCCCCTTATGCCTTATGTTCTGCCTAAAGGAGAGGCTTTTAAGGTGATTGCTGCTGATTTTGTAACCACTACAGAGGGAACAGGTATCGTACATATTGCCCCCACCTTTGGTGCCGATGATTATCGCATAGCCCAAAAAGAAAATATTGCCTCTGTTACAGTAACCAGTACCACAGGAGAAGAAGTGCCTATTGTGGATAAACAAGGTCGTTTTGTAGCAGAAATTACAGATTTTGCAGGCCATTATGTTAAAGTAGCCTATGAAAAAGATCCAGGAGCTACCTCAGTAGATCTACTGATTGCTAATAAGTTGAAGCAAGAAAATAAGGCATTTAAAGTAGAAAAATATGAGCATAGTTACCCTCATTGTTGGCGTACCCATAAACCCATTCTCTATTATCCATTAGATGGCTGGTTTATTAAAACAACCGCCTATAAAGAGCTATTGGTGAAGTTGAATGATACCATCAACTGGAAGCCTGCTGCTGTGGGCAAAGGTCGATTTGGCAATTGGTTGGAAAATCTAGTCGACTGGAACCTAAGCCGTGATCGGTATTGGGGTATTCCATTGCCCATCTGGCGTACAGTTGATGGGCAAGAAGAAAAGTGTATAGGTTCGCTAACCGAACTGATCTATGAGGTAGAGCAAGCCATATTGGCGGGCCATATGCAACAACCATTGCCTCCAAATATAGACCTACATAGGCCCTATGTAGATGATATCATACTGGCAAGTAGTACAGGCTTGCCTATGTATCGAGAAACCGCTGTTATAGATGTTTGGTTTGATTCTGGTGCTATGCCTTGTGCACAATGGCATTATCCATTTGAAAATCAAGAACTTTTTGAAGAAAATTTTCCTGCTGATTTTATTGCCGAAGGGGTGGATCAAACCAGAGGGTGGTTTTTTACCCTTCATGTTATTGCTACCTTACTCTTTGAAACGCCTGCTTTTAAAAATGTGGTGGTCAACGGGCTTGTTTTAGACAAAAATGGCAATAAAATGTCTAAAAGTCTTGGAAATACCATTGAGCCAATGACTCTTTTAGATCAATATGGTCCAGATGCTATTCGTTGGTATGTAATCAGTAATGCCAACCCATGGGATAATTTAAAGTTTGATGTAGCAGGTATAGAAGAAATCACACGGAAGCTTTTTATTACGTTAAGCAACACCTATAACTTTTTTGCCCTCTATGCCAATTTAGATCATTTCTATTTTCAAGGAGCTGTTTTACCTATTCATACGCTTCACCAGAGCGATCAATGGATTCTTTCTTGTTGCCATACGCTTATTCAAGCTACCACAGCGGCCTATGATAATTATGAACCTACCCTAGCAGCTAGAGCCATTCAGGAGTTTGTCATTAATGATTTGAGTAATTGGTATGTACGGCTCAATAGAAAAAGGTTTTGGAAAAATAGTCAAGATCAAGACAAAGAAGCAGCCTATCAGACACTTTATAGCTGCTTGATGGTGGTCTCCAAATTGATGGCACCGATAGCTCCTTTTTATGCGGATTACCTTTATAAGGCATTGAATGAGGTTACCAAAAAAGAAAAACCGCTATCGGTTCATTTGGCTGACTTTCCGATGGTAGAAAAAACCTGTATCGATTCCCTATTAGAAAAACAGATGCGTCAGGTGCAAATCATGGTTTCTTTGGCTCATGCGTTAAGAAAAAAATATAAAATAAAAGTTCGCCAACCGTTGGCTACGATGTCCATAGCTACCCATGGGCTGCTGGATACAGATAGTCTATCTACACTAGAAGAGCTGATTAAAACAGAAGTTAATGTCAAGGCGATCAGGTATTTAGATAGTGCCGATAACCTGATTTATAAAAAAGCAAAAGCCAATTTTTCTGTTTTAGGTAAGCGTTATGGAAGTAAAATGAAACCACTGAGTGAGGCTATTTTATTGTTAAATCAAGCATCCATTAACACCTTAGAGGCTGGGGGAAACCACCTGCTTTACCTAGATGGAGAGGAGATTGTACTTACTTTATCTGATCTATTGATACTCACAGAAGATATTCCTGGTTGGTCTGTGGCTAAGGAAGGGGAGATTACTATTGCACTAGATCTTACGTTGAATGATGCCTTACAACAAGAGGGTATGGCCCGTGAATTTGTTCATCGCATCCAACAATTGCGTAAGGAGCTGGGTTTTGAGGTTCAAGATAAAATTACGATTGCCATAGATCATGGCCAGGATGCAGATCAGCTACTGATCCAAACCATGGTGGAGGAATATAGAGCCTATATCTGTGCAGAAACTCAGGCTATGGAGATTCAGTTTTCTGCTTTAGTTGAGGGGGTGCTCATGGATATAGAAGCTATTCAGGTGAAGGTGCAATTGGATAAACGCTGTCTTATGAACTAATACATCATATCTTTACCCATAAGTTGTAACAAACTATTTATGTAAATAATTAAAAAAATGCCCTAGCCATGAATAGTCAGGGCTTTCTACCAAAGCTTCTAATATACGCTCCCAAATACCTTTATCGCGCCAACGACAAAAACGACGATGGGTATTCTTCCAATCTCCATAATCCGAAGGTAAGTCACGCCAAGGAGCGCCTGTACGAAGTATCCAAAAAACTGCATTAATAAAACGCCGATTATCTTCGGCTACTCTACCCCAGCCTCCTGGTTGACCTGGCAATAAGGAACTTAATAAGGACCAGGTTAAATCCGATATGTCATGACGTTGGTATGATTTTTTGCTCATAATAAATAGGTATAAATGAATAACAGATCAAATATAATATATTTTTGCCATTTTATGACGACACTATCTAATAATCTTAGAAAATTTAAAAGGATAGTTGTATACATTATATTCATCCCGATCTGGTTCTTTTTCCCATAAAGCTAACAGTTCACCGGATACTATTTTTTTGATCTTTAGAGCGATCCCATTAGGCAGCACTGGGTTAGCCATTATTTTCTCCAAGAAAGCCACTATCTTTTTACCATCAAATCTGTTATGTTGAGATAAAACTATTCGATGGTAATGTAAAAAATCAAAGCAAATTACAGTACTTAACAATTCAGCGGATAGTTTTCCTGTTATATACAACTGATACGCCCTCTCTAGATAGGTAAGGTATTTATCTCGACTTAACAACTCCATGGCATATATGGCAATTTTTTTATTTTCCTCAGGATAATTGAGGTTAGCTAGATAAGCCATACTTTCCTCCCAATTATTATTGGGAGGCTTATACCTTACCAAAAAATCTTTGGATGTAAGTAGCGCTTTAGGGTCTTGCCAATCTCCTATTTTACACGCAATGGCTTCAATTTTTTGGGGAAAGGTAACTAATGCGCCTACTTTACAGCCATTTTTAGTGATATCTACTGGTGTTGCATAAGTGGTATAATTCAGAAATGGCGCTCCTGACAAATAGTTAATCCAACCTAATATAGATGATTCATTGTTCATATGATTAGCATGTAATTTATAACAAGCATTACGATTTATATATTTCATCATATATATAGGATAAAAGTGCAACAACCTCATCATAGAGACTTGCTGCACTTAGTTGACTAAATTTAGTTTCCGGTATAACGCCTCACTGAAAAACCTGTTAATCCATGAGTACCCCTAGATACATTTTTTTCGCCTGCAGCTACTACTTGTGAACTACTAACGGCAATACCACAGTGACCTGAAGCTTCACCTATCTTCTTAGCAATTATATTACCTCGCTTCCATGTCTCATTTGTCCCTTTATGCTCCCAGTCAGGTATATAAAAACTAGCATTGGCCCAGTCTTTTGCATAGGGAGGCCAGCCATTTGATTGCTTAGGAGGAGTTATACCACTATCATATAATACATCATTAATAAATAAGTTACACTTCCAGGAATTCTTAGGATAATAATATTCCTTGTCTTTGTCATCATATGAATCCATTACAATATCTCCATTTATCACCTACCCCGCGGCGGAATAGTCTCATACAAGGTAAAATGGGTTTTACGAAACTGACGATAGCCTTCCATATAGGCCATTTCTTCTTTTGTGGCCAAGGTGCCATTTTTTACTTTGCGGGCTAGGGCTTTAAGGCCACAAGGAATGGTTGGCTCTGCCATAAATTTATCTAAAGCTTCTTGTATAGATTTATCTTTATAGTCTAGAATAAAAAAAGGATATTTATAAAAAGTAGGGAAGCTACATTTGAATAATTGATACAAATGCTGTAGAGAAAGGTGCCCATTTTTATACCATTCTACAGCCTGTTCTATCATGAAACCATAATAAAATGATGACTCATAACTAGATAAGATACCCATTTGTGACATGCCAAAAATAGCCATAGATTTTTCTTTATCCGTATAACAGCTATCTCGCAATACACATATCCCATCTTTTCTAGTTCCAAAAGGACCAAAATGAGCAGGATAGTAATCCTGAGGATGTTCCATAATTACTAAAAAATAAGGAAAATGCTCTACGCCTCCGAATGCACTACCCCATTCTTTCGAATATCTTTCATCTCTTACGGCATCAGTAAGGATATCATAAAATGAAAAAAGTTCAGTATAATAATCCGGGTGAGCTATTTCGGAAAACAT
>JAIETQ010000078.1 GCA_019744995.1 Amoebophilaceae bacterium | reverse complement strand
CTTTACATTATCTAATAATTGCGGCGCCTGTTGTGCTCTTTTGTTCAATATAAAATCCAGTAATTGTAGATAGGCCTCTAGAGGCAATACAGTTACATCAACCTTGTTATCGATCAATTTTTGTAAAATGCATAGGTAGTCTATGGTCTTATTTACTAAGGTCTTATCAGAGGCTATCCAACCTTCTAATGCATAAGATAGAATGGTCTTACCCTCCCTATCTTGTGCATCAATAGAGGCTCCTTGCTCTACGAGCTGGTTAAAAACTATCCAATGCCCCTGTGCGGCAGCATAGGCTAAAGCCGTACGACCAGTAGGGTCTGGGCTATCTACATTGACGTTGTAATTCAATAATTGCTTAATGAGATCCCGCTTGTCCAACTCAGCCGCATAAGACAATAGTGTCCTCCCTATGGGTCTGATTTTATCTATATCTTTGCCTAGAAATTCGGGACAAAAAAGCCAGTTAAGCCTATAATTCTTTACCAAATAAACAAAGAGTTCATCTAGACTAATCATTGGCAAAAAGCTTTGACCTGCTGGACACACTATAGCTCCACCTTTATACAATAACTTTGTTACGATTAGCGCAAGCCGTTCTTTTTCTTTTTGATCAGTAATGGTATAATACCGTACCAACAAAAAACCTATATGTTTTACCAACTGATCAGCATTAAACCAGAAATCTTTATGGTCAGCATAGGTATCCATTAAAAAATATAAAGCTTCTATATTTTTATGGCCAAGCACATATTCCAATAGACTGGTTTGCTGATGTTCAATTTGTATAATTAATTGCTTGCTATAGCCCATCACCAACTGAAAATTCGGTATATTTTCTTTCAAAGTATTAGAAGAAATGAGATGTGCAAGGATCATATTGGTTCCATTGACAGCTATATTAGGGTTAGCCCCATAGTCTAATAAACATGTAATCTTATCAGCGCCCCCCATAGTAACAGCAAAAACAAGCGCTGTGTATCCTTCTAGGTTTTGCTTATCAATTAGCCTACTGAGTTGGTTTAATGCTTTCATTTTTTGCAATAACAAAACCACTACCTCCACTTTCCCATGAACAGCTGCCCGCATCAATACCGTATTGCCTCTTTTATCTAAGAGGCCTAGACTAGCTCCTTTGTCGAGGAGTAGTTGCACAATGTTTGTATGTTTAAACTCTACTGCAATCATTAATGGGGTGGTACCTACCTTATTTTCTGAACCATCTATCTCGATGGATGGCTGCTCTAAGAGATATTTGACCATATCCAGGTGACCATTTTCTACCGCAAAGTATAACGCTGTCTTACCCCAATTATCTTTTTGATTGAGACAAGTGGGATATAAGGCAAAAAACTGTTTAGCTAAAGCTAGATGTCCATTCCAAGCGGCACGCATCAACGGTGTAGTACCATCAGCTTGCGTAACGTAGGTTGCATAAGTTGGATCTTGCTTTAGGATAGCGTTTACTTTGCCCATATCACCATTAGCTATAGCATTTATAAATGCTGGAAAGTACATCCTAGCCTGAGCTAGTGCCTCTTTTTCTGCCTGCCTACGTAATCGACTTATCCTATTGCGATACGCTGCTAAAGAAGGCTCCTCTGTATCCAGGCTTAGTGTGGTATTTTTAGCACAACCGGCTAATAGGAAAAGAAGGGTAACAAGTAATCTAACCTGCTTGCTAACAGTGCACCTATACATTAATTTTACGATGATCATTTGAGTGATTTTAATTTGGTGAGTGATTTTAATTTGGGTTTAAACTAAATCAGCTTTCAGCTTACATAATAAAGGAAAATTTACATTAAAAACATAATGAGCTATGAACTGCTCCTCTCCTATCTGACATGCTGTACAAATTTTTCTATAAAAAAGCTCTAAATTTAAGCATGATATTTTAAAACAAAGATAAAAACAAACAGGACCTATGCGTAAGATAAATGTACTACCTATTGGTTATTCAGCTATTAAATCAGTTATTGAAACGGGCTACTACGTAGATAAAACAAGCTATGCACAAGCGTTAATAGAAAATCAAAATCCTATCTTCATAGCCAGGCCTCGTAGATTTGGGAAATCACTATTTATTGATACACTGGCTACTATCTGTAATGGAGAAGAGGAGGTCTTTAAAGACTATTAGATAGGTAACCCAGCAAATAGATATCAGTGGAAGAAATATCCGGTAATGAAATTAGATTTTTCTCGGTTGTCTAATAACACATCTAAGGAGTTAGAACTATCTATAGAAGATATGCTTATAGAAGTGGCTTCACTATATAGATTAACACTTAGAGGACATTTACTCAAAACAAAGCTTGCTAATTTAGTTACAGATATGACACAATTAGGGAATAATTATGAACCTAAAGTAGTCATATTAATAGACCAGTATGATTCTCCTATTGTTCATCTAACAAAAGGGTCTGACTTAGAAAAAGAAAATATAAAAGTAATGAAAGATTTTTTTATGACGTTGAAGTCACTCAATGAATACTTTCAACTCACTTTTATCACTGGTGTAAGCAAATTTAGTTTGTCCGATGTTTTTTCAGGCGCTAATCATTTAAAAGACATTACCATTGATGCATCTGCTGATGCTATGTTTGGTTATACGCAACAAGAAATCGAAACCATATTTTCAAAAAAATTAGAAGAGGTTGCTGAAACATGGAGTCAACATAAAAAGACAACTGCGTCAGACGTAATGGGGTGTATGGCAACTTATTATAATGGATATAAATTTCATGAGAGAGGGGTAAGTGTATATAATCCATGGCCTACATTAAAGTTTTTAGACGCTGGAGAACTAGAAAACTACTGGTATGAATCAGGTAGCCCAACCATACTCATTAACCAGATGTTAGCAGATCCTGATAGATTTGACTTTAATATGGATAATCTCCAAATGGAAGCCACTAGAGATGAATTGATGTATACAGGTAGTAGGAGTGAAATTGGTTTAAAATCGCTAATGTTTCAAACAGGATACCTAACCATTGACAGTTATAACCCATCTACTGCTCTATATACCTTAAAATTTCCTAACAAAGCAATAGAATCGTCTTTTCAGAAAAGCATACAATATAGTTTAGAGAAAAGCGTAAAGGAGTATTTTTTACAAGAAAGAGATAAAATCAGACGTGCACTCTCCAATAAAAAAATTGTATCCTTTATAGACCATATCAATACGGCCTTTGCAACACTGCCTTATTATATTGATACCAAACAGGAAAAACAGTACCACAGCAATTTACATATGTTGCTGCAAGGATTGGGATTTTTAGGGGGAAGGAAAATGCACCTGCATAGTGAATCAGCTTCTAGTCAAGGTAGATCTGATATCGTTTTAGAATTAGAAACCGTAATCTATATTATAGAAATAAAATATAGATCCAGTGGCAAAATAGCCTTAGAACAAATTAAAGAAAACGGGTATTATAAACCTTACTTAATCAGACAAAAAACGATTATCTTACTAGGCATTAATTTCAATGAGGAAACCAGAATGATAGATAATTGGGCATATGAAATATATGAAGACCATTTAGAAGCGTAGCGCACACTGCTCATAGTAATTGGCTACGAGCTCCTCGAGCCCCTCTTGAAAAGAGATCATAGGCTTCCAGCCCAGCTGCTCACTTATTTTACGGTTATCTAAGGCATAACGCCTGTCCTGGCTAGGCCTATCTGCTACAAAAGTAATTAGAGCAGTATAAGACTTTTCTGCTAAGGGTTTCATACGATCTAATAGCTTACAAATCATATGGGCAACTGCTAAATTGGTACGCCGATCATAGGAACCTATATTATAGGTATGGCCACTTTTTCCTTGATGAAAAACCAAGTCAATCGCACGCACATGATCGGTTACATGCAACCATTCCCGAATCATACCTCCATCTCCATGTAAGGGAATAGATTGCCCTTTTAGGGCACGATCTACAACCATAGGAATTAGTTTTTCTGAATGCTGACCTATGCCATAATTATTGGTGGAACGGGTAACCACCATATCTAACCCATAACTATGCAGGTAGGCATTGACCAAACATTCTGCAGCTGCTTTACTGCCACTATAGGGGTTAGTAGGAGCCATTGGTGCATCTTCTCTAAAAGCATCTATAGGGTCACTAAGTGACCCATATACTTCATCCGTAGAAATATAAAGAAATCGATGGTGCAAAAAGTTTGACCGGACCTGTTTGGGTCCTTCAAACCAATGGGTATAGGCTGCATGTAACAAAACATTTGTCCCTTCTATGTTGGTTTTTACAAAAAGAGGGGGATCTATAATAGATCTATCTACATGTGATTCTGCAGCGATATGAATAACCGCATCAAATTGAAATTGATTAAAAAGATGAGCAACTAGTAAAACATCGGTAATATCTCCTAGCACAAAATGATAGTTTGGATTTTTGATATGCTTTTTTAAACGAGATAGATCGGAGGCATAGGTCAACTTATCGATATTTACTACATAATAATCAGGATACTTTTGCAACAACATTTCAAGGCAATAAGCGCCTATAAAGCCAGCACCACCTGTGAGTAATATTTTGCGCATAGGTCTTAATTTTACACGATAACCTCTACTTTAACGATGTGGAGTAGGAGGGATTCGAACCCCCGATACCCCTATTCAGGGTATAACCGTTTTCGAGACGGATACCTTCAACCACTCAGACACTACTCCAAAGCCATGCTACAAGCAATATCTTTACCCATAGTTTTTAAAGCCTTGCATGCTTCAACACTTATCTTGGTTTACGTCGCCTGCCGGCGAGGCTTTACTTTTCTTTAAGTCGCGGGTTAAAACCTTTTTTGCAAATCTTATAACAGCTTTGACCGTACGCGGATGAGCAAGTATCTCTTTATGCCTTGGTACAGGAATAATTGTTAGCACATGTGTATCATGAAACGCATCCTTGATGAAAACCCTTTGAAGGTTTTTTTTACCTTTTGGTAATATTTTTTTTGCATGTTGGCTATA
The DNA here is from genome assembly GCA_019744995.1 of Amoebophilaceae bacterium. GTDB lineage: Bacteria > Bacteroidota > Bacteroidia > Cytophagales > Amoebophilaceae > Cardinium. The sequence goes on along the minus strand of JAIETQ010000078.1, from coordinate 7,150 downwards.
ACGAGGAACCTTCATATCATGGATATCATCCTTGGGAGACCCCTCTCCTACCGCAAGAAATTTATACATTTTGTTTAAAGCAGGTAGTTTAAGTCGTTTTGCTGGCTTAGGTACCAACGTTCCCCAATCATTTTGACCACCAGCTACAAAGAGCATATCTGTTTCCTCTTGCGGAAGCGTTTGCTTGATTTCACACAAAAGCGGACTACCGTCTAGCATATCTTTTGCACCAGGCAACAAACAGATCATTTGATTATTATTAATTTCTAAAACAAATTGGTTTTCCAGTTTATCTACAGGATGACCAAGTTTCTCAGAAAGTATACGTAAATCACTTAGTACTTCTGGGGTTAACTGTGTGGTTAACAGCTCTTGATTTACACGCGTACCGGGGGCGCCTTCCCAAGGGGTAGATAAGGCCACTAACCCTTTGATATGTAATTGATCTTGATATTTTTGTAAAAAGGTATAGGCACGTATGCCACCATGACTATGGCCAATTAATACAATGGATTTGTTGGTTAAATTTGGTACTTTTTCTTGAAGTTCTTGAAAATTCATTTCCACTTGTTCTTGCGTCGAAAACTGCAAACTCTTTATACCCTCTACACTTTTAAAAGCTATTACAGAGGCAGTAGGAAATTCTTTTTCTATCCCTTTTTTTAACGTATTAAACGAAGAGGCATGGTTACCAAGTCCATGAAATAGAAGAAATAACTGTTTAGGCTCTTTGTTGGATGCTGCTTGCATAGTAGTGAACATACCTAACAACAAAGATAAAAAGAGCTGCTTGTGGCCATTTTGAAACAGCCTTAAACAACAGTTCATAAAATGCATAATTATAATTATATAGTATAAGTTAAAAATTCAAACCCAATAACGCAATGGCTCATTTAAAAAACAATAGGCATTATCAACAACAAAAGATCTTCCTCAGCGCTTTGCCCTTTTGGAAAAACCAATACAGCTCTATTCGCCTCCCAGAAAAAGAACTCCACCTCCTCGGCTGTTAAACTCATAAGCATTTCCAGCAAAAGCTTGGCATTAAATCCTATGTCTAAGGGTAACCCTTCATAGCCACACACCAACTGTTCATTAGCTTCGTTAGAAAAATCAAAATCTTCTGCAGACAAAGTTAACAGACTATCTGCTATAGCTAATTTAACCTGATGGGTAGCCTTATTCGCATAAATAGCAATACGCCTTAAAGTACTAACTAAGGCAGGCCTATTGATCGTTAATTTACTACTGTGTTCTTTGGGTATAACATTTTCATAATCTGGATAACGTTCATCTATCAATCTAGAAATAACACTAATATGGTTATCTAAATCAAATCGAATCTTAGATCGATCAAGCGTAACCTTTGCTACCTTATCTCTACTATGTAACAAACCACCTAAAAGCATTAAAGTTTTTTTAGGAACAATAACAGCACTTTGTGCAGACGTAGCCCAATCTTTACGCATATAACGAACCAGCCTATGGCCATCAGTAGCCACAAAGGTAACTAGATTAGGAGTGAACTGGATGTAAACACCAGACATAGCAGGTTTTAATTCATCATTACTGGTCGCAAACAGTGTTTTTTGTAAAATATTTTTTAAAACATGCACATCTACACTGAACGTGTCTATACTACTTAGTAAGGTCAGTTCTGGGAAATCATTCGCACTTTCTCCAGTTAACTTATAATGACCATTATCAGAATAAATAGAAATAGCATAAGAAATTGGATTGATTTCCAACTTAATGGTTTGTTCAGGTAAGTTTTTAACGGTATCTAGTAACATACGGGCCGGAATAGCCACACGCACCTGTCCATCTGACTTAATGTCCAAAAAAGCACTAATAGAAGTCTGTAGATCTGATGCAGTAACAGTCAATCCAGTATGATCTACCTGAAATAGAAAATTCTCTAAAATAGGAACAATTGGATTGCGACTTATAACCCCGCCAATAGCTGTTAATTGCTGTGATAACAAAGCAGATGATACAGTAAACTGCATAATAAAAAAATTTATTTCTTGATTTTGATTTACTACTTTTTCCCTTTGAAGTATATATAAAAATGAATTTAATTTATTTTTACCTTTGATGCAAAAATAGCACTTATAAAGTTGCCTCTTTTTTTAGCACGGTAAACTCATAATCATACGGATGCTGCTCATCTGCTTTACAAAAAGACCGAGTAATTATTTTCCATTCTTCGCCTAATACGGGAAAAAAGATATCTCCTTCTAGCTCCGCATGAATTTGTGTTAAATAAATCGTATGGGCTATAGGCAAGGTCTGTTCATATATACGCCCCCCTCCTATTACAAATAACTCCAATGCACCAGACGCTTTGGCAATCGCTATCCCCTCTTCTATGGACCTAACCACTTTATAATCTATAACTGACTGATCCATAGTGGAACTGACGACAATACTGGTTCTGTTTGGTAAAACACGTCCAATGGATCGAAAAGTATGGCTACCCATTAGTATAGGGTGCCCCACTGTTTTTGTTTTAAAATGACGCAAGTCAGCGGGCATATGCCAGGGAAGCTTATTATGCTGCCCAATAACCCTATTTAAGGAAGCGGCCACAATGATAGAAATATTCATAACCAATAGGTTTGTTAACGGATCATCATACTGCCACTAATTTAACCAATTTATAAAATAATTGCAACCTTCCCTAGCGCTGCTTTATACTTCATGCTTACCTCTTCTGTTTTTTGGATGGTTATCTCCAAATCTTGTAAGATACCATCATTCAGTTGGTAGATCCACCCATGCACCATCAAAGGCTGCTGCTTTTTCCAAGCCGCTTGTACCATAGTGGTTTGACATAGGTTTACCACTTGCTCCATAACATTGAGCTTGCAAAGCAAATTATAGGGATCTCCCTCAGTTGATAACTGTTCAAAGAGCGCAATATGCTTCTGTTTTACATCTTGCACATGGCGCAACCAATTATCAACTAATCCTATTTCAACGCCATCTAAAGCGGCTTTTACACCACCACAGTTATAATGACCAACCACCATAATATGCTTTACTTTTAATACATCAACGGCATATTGAATAACAGATAAGCAGTTTAAGTCGGTATGAATAACCAGATTAGCAATATTTCTATGTACAAATATATCTCCCGGCAAAAGCCCTACAATTTGATTGGCTGGTACGCGACTATCTGAACAACCCATCCATAGATAATCAGGATTTTGCTGGTTGGCTAATCGCTCAAAGAAATCAGGAATTTCTTGCTGGATAGCAAGAGACCAGGCTTTATTATTTTCGAAAAGAAGATCAATCATATAATGATATAGTTAAAGAAACAGCCCATAAATAAGCTAAAAATACCCATAAAATGGGTTATTTTATTTAAATTTATTTTTTTCTTATTTATTTAAGTTTATGCGTTTCTTTTTATACGATCTTAAAGATCCATTAAGACACCCTAACCATCATTTAATCGGCTTGATTTTGATGCATATGGTAAGTTTTTTTGCACTTTTAATTTTTACCACGCTTTGCTATATCAGTGGATATGCCAAAGTAATTGCTTGGGTATACGACAAGCTAACACTTTCTTCTTGTTATGCTTTGCTCTTAAAAAGACCATGGGCCCTTTTTACCTATTCTTTTATCCATAAGGGTATATGGAGTCTATGCAGAAACCTCTTGATGATCTATTACTTTGGACAAAGTATACAAGCAGCCACCCAGACCAAACATGTACTACGCCTTTATTTTTGGGGTCAACTAGTAGGTGGCGCTTTTTTTATTATGCTCTACACTTTTTCACCACCATTTCAACATACAGCCGCTAACCTTATAGGACCTTCGGCTTCAATTTATGCTATGATGGTGGCCACCTGTCTATTTATACCAGATGCGAGGGTAAACCTTTATATTACCTCTCTACCACTAACTTATATGGTGATCCTTTCACTACTCCTAAGCTTAATGGAATTACAAAGCGACCAAGCAGGAAATTGTTTGGCTCAATTGGGTGGAGCACTGGCTGGATACCTCTATGCTAGAAGGTATAAAGATAATTTAAAAAACGATTGGCATTTTTCTAAAAACAATAAGACCACTACAACAAGACTATCGTTTAAGATAAATATACGATCTTAGCTTTTTAATGATATACCTTATACTGTATAAAACAACATGTTCTTAAAAATTATAAAAATACTACTCCGATTATTGGGTACATTTTGGTTAGCCAAAACCATGAAAGTAAAATTACATGAACCTATGTCTACCCTACAAGACTTCTTTATAAAGAAAACAAAACACATTGTATGGTCACTTTTATGGATTTGTCTGATTTTAAAATTAATAAGCTTGACTATTCATTTTTTATTCCTAGGGCTATCGAATTGGATAAATTTACTATATAATAGCAATTGTCTAGGTTTTTTTGTAAGTTCTATGGGCTGTTTTCTACTCACTGTTGTCTTAGTGTGGTTATTTATGGTAAAAAAGAGCAGGTAGCCGTCGGAAGTTTTATTCATTGAGGCTTTATTAAGTCTAAACCATTGATCGTATATGCAACTCCAAGAATATACCATTAAAGCACAAGCATCCATACAAAGTGCCGTGCAACTTGCACAAGACCACCAACAACTTGCCATTGAAAATGGCCATTTACTTAAAGCGATATTGAGTAGTAATGAAGCCCCTATCACCTTCTTAATGAAGCAACTGCAAGTGGCTGTAGTACCACTCGAAAAAGAGCTAGACACCCTTATGCAATCTTACCCCAAAGCATCTGGGCAACAACCCTACCTCTCCCCTAACATGGAGCAGACCTTACGTGAAGCCAAACAGCTGCAAAAAAAAATGGGGGATGACTTTATAGCCGTAGACCATCTCCTACTCAGCCTCTCTAAAGGACAAGATAAAACCAGCCAATTGATGCACCAATATGGCCTAACCGAAAAACCATTACTAGCAGCTATACAGAGCTTACGGGGTAGCCATAAAGTTACCGATGCGGGTGCAGAATCTAACTATAGATCCTTAGAACGTTATGCAAAAAACTTAAATCAGCTGGTTAAAGAGGGTAACATAGATCCGGTCATTGGACGTGATGCGGAGTCCCGTAGAACCCTGCAAATCATTTCAAGGAGAACTAAAAACAATCCACTCTTAATAGGAGAACCCGGTGTCGGTAAAACAGCTATTGTAGAGGGGTTAGCCCAACGCATAGTAAGTGGCGATGTGCCTGAAAATATTAAATCTAAAACTGTTTTTTCTTTAGACTTGGGGTTACTGATTGCTGGAGCTAAATATAAAGGAGAATTCGAAGAAAGGCTCAAAGCCGTTATCAAAGAGGTGGTAGACTCCAATGGTGCATTTATTTTATTTATTGATGAAATACATATGCTCATTGGTGCGGGTAGTTCTGGTGAGGGAGCTATGGATGCGGCTAATTTGCTCAAACCTGCCTTAGCCCGAGGCGAACTCCATGCCATTGGTGCCACTACCCTCAAAGAATACCAAAAATATATCGAAAAAGACAAAGCACTAGAGCGTAGATTTCAAGTAGTTATGGTAGATGAACCCAATGAAGCAGATGCTATTTCTATTTTACGAGGTATAAAAGAAAAATATGAGCTACATCATGGGGTGCGTATTCAAGATAATGCCGTTGTAGCCGCTGTCCAATTAAGTAGTCGCTACTTACCAGAACGCTTTTTACCCGATAAAGCGATTGATTTAATGGATGAAGCAGCTGCAAAGTGTCGTATTGTATTAAACTCGATGCCTACGGAATTAGATCAGCTACAAAGAAAGATAACCCAGTTAGAAATTGAAAGAAAAGCCCTAGAAAAAGATCCTATTAAGCTAGAAGCGCTCTCTAAAACCATTGTTGACTTAACTGAACAAAGAAATGTGCTTAAAGCAAAATGGGAAAATGAAAAATCTACCATAGCCGGTATTGCCACACAAAAAAAACAAATTGAACAGTTGCGCCTCCATGCGGAAGAAGCAGAACGTAACTTTGATTATGGTAAGGTAGCAGAGATTCGATATGGGCGGTTGATAGAAGCAGAGAAAAAATTAAACGCCTTACAAGAAAAAACAGCCCAATTGCGTGATGAGAGTCCTCTTTTTCAAGAAGAAGTCCGTGCATCGGATATTGCAGAGGTGGTATCCCATTGGACAGGGATACCGATTACAAAAATGGTTCAGAGCGAGCAAGAAAAATTATTACATTTAGAAGAGATACTTGCGCAACGGGTCGCGGGTCAATCAACAGCCATTCAAGCTATTGCCGATGCCGTACGTAGAAGCCGATCTGGATTACAAAATCCTAACAAACCTATTGGTTCTTTTATTTTTTTAGGGACTACCGGTGTGGGTAAAACAGAATTGGCTAAAGCATTGGCTGCTTTTTTATTCAACGATGAACAAGCGCTGGTTAGAATAGACATGTCTGAGTATCAAGAAAAACATGCGGTAAGCAGACTCATTGGAGCCCCTCCTGGGTATGTAGGGTATGAAGAAGGAGGGCAACTTACCGAAGCGGTACGTAGAAAGCCTTATTCGGTGATTTTACTAGATGAAATAGAAAAAGCACACCCCGATGTTTTTAATATTTTGCTCCAAGTACTAGATGATGGAAGACTCACAGACAGCAAAGGTAGAACCGCTACTTTTAAACAAACTATCATCATTATGACGAGTAATATAGGTGCACAGCTAATCCAAGAAAGATTTGCTAACCTCAACAGGCTACCTTCTGCTGCCCTATTGGCATCTATAAAAGAAGAAGTACTAGAACTGCTGCGTATGACCATGCGTCCTGAATTTTTAAATCGCATAGATGAGGTCATTATGTTTAACCCACTGACAAAAGAGGTCATTCGAGATGTGGTGGATATTCAGGTGCAAGCACTTAAAAGCGATCTAGAAAAAAGTGGTATTGTTTTACAAATAGATGATGCGCTGTTAGCTTATCTTATAGCAGAAGGCTATAGTATAGCATTTGGAGCAAGGCCATTAAAACGGTTGATGCAGCGTATGATACTCAATACGTTAGCCAAAGCATTATTAGCGGGCACTATTACTAAAGATCAGCCTATTCTGGTTAGTTATACAGGTGGGGAGATAGGGTTTCAGAATCTACCCATTACATCAG
>JAIETQ010000020.1 GCA_019744995.1 Amoebophilaceae bacterium | reverse complement strand
ATGAGTGTGGTTTTTTTACCTTGCATCAAGGCATACAAGCTTTCTTGGATGAGGTTTTCTGTAACAGCATCAAGTTGTGAAGTTGCTTCATCTAAAATGAGAATAGGCTCCTTTTTTAAAAAAGCTCTAGCAATGGCAATGCGTTGACACTGTCCACCTGAAAGTTTCACCCCTTGTTCCCCCACTATGGATGCATAACCTTTCGGCAGTTTAGTAATAAATTCGTGCGCATGGGCTTTTTTGGCCGCATCAACGACTTCTTCATCTGTGGCATACATATTGGCATAACGGATGTTATCCATAAGGCTTCTATGGAATAAAGAGGGATCTTGTGGTATCATGGCAATAAAGCAGCTATACTGCTTTTTAAGCAATAGGGTGAATTAACAAACCCCCACCCTAGTATACATAAATTAATAAAAAATTTATCCCTAAACCAACATGCCATTGACTTGCTGCTCCCAAAGCTCCTTAAACCTACCCTTTTCCAGGGCCATCAGTCCGGAAAAACTTCCATCTTCCACCACCTCTCCCTTGTCCATAACTACAATTCGGTCTAAATTTCTGATGGTTGAAAGGCGGTGAGCTATGGCAATTACCGTGGATGGGCTCATTTCAAGCATGCTGTTGATGGATTGCTGAATGTCCTGTTCTGTTTGGCTATCGAGCGCAGAAGTGGCTTCATCTAAAATTAAAATAGGCGCATTTTTTAGCATGGCCCTTGCAATAGCAATACGTTGACGCTGTCCTCCGCTTAACTTAACCCCTCTTTCACCTACTAAGGTATTGTATTTTTCAGGTAACGCTTCGATAATTTCATGGATGTTAGCTACTTTGGCTGCATACTCTACTTCAGCTTGTGTAGGATTGTCTTTGGCATATCCAATATTTTCACCGACAGAGCGATGAAAAAGCATAACATCTTGCGGAATAAGTGATATTTGGTTTCGCAAACTGTCGGAAGAAACATCATAGATACTTTGACCATCAATGAGAATATCGCCCTCTGTTGCTTTAAAATTTTTGAGTAAAAGCGCTATTAAGGTTGATTTTCCAGCACCAGAGCATCCGACTATTCCAATTTTCTCTCCTGCTTTTATATGAAGATTTAAATTTTTAATGATCGTACCATTGCCTGGATAATGAAAAGATAGATTTTGGTAGATAATTTCACCTTTTAAGATCTTAAGTTCAATGGCATGTGCTTTATCGATGGTATCTTTAGGTATTTGCATAATGGAAAATGCTGAACGAAACGTAGCCACATCTTCCAAAAAATCTTTAATTTCCATACTGGTATCCCAAGAACTTTCAGTAAATGCAAAGGTAAGGGACATAACAAAGGCTATATCACCAATCGAAATCTCACCGCTATTGCGCACATGAATAACATAACAAAATAGTGATATTAAAAAAACCCAATAGAATAGACACAATATGATGGATATGATGATATCATACCTATAGTACCTGAGTTGTAGTGGATTATGTACCTTTTCGTAATAATCTTTAATGTTTTGTAATTCTCGCTGTTTGGTAGCAAAAGAAAATATGGTAAAAATATTGGTAACACGATCGGCCACTGTCCCAAATAAATGATACCAAGAATCTTGTTTAGCCTGTTCCATTTTGGCAAGTTTTGAAAAAAAACTAAAGGCCAATGGGGAGTAGACAATGGTAAATGTTAAAATAAAAAGAAATATCTTTATATTCGTTAGCGATAAAGCAATGCCTGAAAACAGGGTAATCAACAAAGGTTTACTCAGCTTACATTTCAGCGCTTGGTGGATTTTTACATATTTGTCTCCAATTCCTTTTATCTTTCCGACAATAGAACCAGAAAAGTTGTTCTGAAAAAAAACATAAGGTAAACTGAAACAGTGTTTGCACACTTTGTGCAAGATATTCTGTAATATGTAAGGCATGCATCTCAGCTGAGCAAAGTCATGTGCGCGACAGGAACCATCAAGAATAACATGCGCACCCACAAATAAGGCTATTGGCTGCCAACTTTGTTTTAACGTAATATATTGATTATGTGTAAATAAATCAATGAGCAACTTTACCGCATAATTGTACATAACCGTATATATGCCATGTGACAAAGGTGCAATCATCATAATAAAATAGGGGTATCTATAGGGCTTTATTATAGACCAAAGGAAAGAAAAAGGACGATTCATCTTAAGTATCACTTTATGCACATTTTATGCATTATATAAAATTTTATCATTATATGCTCATAATTCCTGCACAACAGGGACTACCCTCGCTAACTTAATAAGCAATGAGTTGGCTACTAAGCTAAAACAATTAACCATAATGACCAAAAACACCAACAATTTCTAGATGCATACAACATTACATAATCTCATAGTACACAGCCACTTGTTTGCCAAAAAAGGCTAGAGATATTTTGCTCATCTTTTTAACATGTAGCTGCTGTTTTATGGTAGCCTCATATTGCTTATCCTGAATCTGTGCTAGTCCGGCTTTTGCAATAGGAGCCAACTCTTTTTTATCTTTAACCACCTTGTATTCTATAATAATTGCATGATCGCCACGGCCAGCTATGGGGGTTAATATATGGTCGCATCTACCAAGACCAGCCTCTTTGTTAGAGGATATGGTATATTTTGAAGCTAAAGGGGATAGTAAGCCGCCCATTAAATTATGATAATCCTTTTCTTGACTGAGGTCATGGTAACTCGTGGAGTTGAGTAAATAGGCTTGCAATTGTGCTGTAAATTGATCGATTTGCTGATCGATGAGTAAGGCTATAAAGCTACAATAATCACCTGGATCTATATTTAATTTTTTCGTAACCCATCTTATAACCCTTGTCATATAAATACCTTTTACCTCCTTATTAGGAATAGTCAAACGATAGACAGGGTCTTCCTCATTATCATTAGCTAAACTAGGATTTAAATAACCTGCAAATAATAATAAACTATAAAATATCTCCTTATTATGCGCTATATCTTCTAGTGCAATTGATATTCCGCCATAATAGTTGTATAATCAGCTATTTTTAGCTTTTTAAGTAATTTTTTTCTACCCGTTGCCAGTTTTAAATCTATCTCTCCTCCTGTAAATAATTTGATATCTGCTACTGGTAGAGGATTTCCCCCTGCATCTGTCTCAATTTCTAAGAATCTTCTGACCATATCCATGTTAATGGTTTTACCCCAACGTCTGGGCCGAGTGATGAGGATAATTTTACCGCTGTCTTCTAATACTTCTTTGATCAGTAGACTTTTATCTACAAATACATCACTATTAACGAGTAAGTCATAAAACTCATCTGTGCCTACCCTAATTTTAGGGGCTACGCTTATCTTGTCAGCTGGTACATTGCTTTCTTTATGCATGGGGTATGGTTAGATTTATTGCGGAATAAATTAGGCCGAGGCTACAACTTATTAATTTAATTATTATTATGGATTAATACAAGTGTATTGCGAAGGGGTACTTCGGTTATAAGAATGGATAAACCCTAATTTTGACCTTTACTTTTTTCTAAATTCTGGATTAATTTTTGTAGTTCTTGATCAGATATGTCATCCTTTTCACCTTTGCTGTAGATAGCAATTAAAAAACAGTTGTATTTGCAACATGCACAAAGGTTATAACTCTAGCACCACCAATTTTACCTTTATTTTTAGATTTGATGGCGAGCCGTATTTTGAAAACATCATCACCAAGAGATATTCCTTGTTTAGGATCCACTTTTAAGCTTATAAAAAGTGCTATAAGTTCTTTCTTTAGAGATGGGTACTTTTTCACTAAGCGTTTAACTTCACCATTAAAGTGGCTAGCAGGTACTATTTTATAGCTCATTTAGTTCTTTCATAAAGTCCTCTTCAGAAATTGTTTCTAGCTTACCCTGTTTAAACAGTTGGAGATCTTTGAGTCCTTTTTTAATGTTAAGGATGATATTTTCTTTGGAATCATCCTCGTCTTTCTGTGCTGTTTTTTGTGTTATACGCTCCTTGTGTAGGCGTATAATATTTAACCCTTCTAAATTTTTTAAAAGTTTTAAAGCTCTATCGTTAATCAAGTCTATTGTTATAGTGCGCATCGTATTATTGTTTAAAGAATGGACTGTAGTTTCATTTGTTTAATGAACGCATCCAGTAAGGCATCAACCCCTTAAATTCTATCTTCAAATTTAATTAAAAAATGAGACATCTACTCATTTCAATTAGCCATGGCTTTATCTTCGCACCATACGATAAAGTGAGAGGGTATCTCTCCCCTATCCGCTATGTATTTATAATGCATAAAATACTTTTGATGGTTACAATGGGTGATACATACCCCTTCGTTTGCTAACTGAAAAGGTGCTATGGTCATGCTTTTAAAGGTAGTGACTGGGTTTCTGGGTAAAAGTTTATAGAGCGCCTCTTTTGCACACCAAGCTATGGTCAGTTTTTCTAAGCAGTTAGCGATATGGTTACGCTCACTAGGTGTTAAAAATTTATGTTGTAAGCTACTTAATCTACATTGAACAGATTCTAGATCTATGGCTATAGGCATAACCTTAGACAAGGCTACTATGGCTAGATAGGTTGTATGAGAAAAACTGATGTAGCAACCACTATGTTCCAACTTAGGGGATCCATCTATATCTTTAGTAAGGGGAACAATAGGTAGCTTTAATTTTTCCAATAAACAGGCCAGTGCTAACCTTACGGCTACAGACTGCCTGGCACGTTTTGTAGAACGTAAGGAGCTAGCATAAAAATCTGGTAAAAATAAAGAGGGTAATTGAGGTAATAAATCTTTTAACGGCTCTTGAATATGCCAAGCTAGCAAAAAAGAAGTAGCAGAAGGGGTATTAAAACTATAAACAGGCATAGCTCCACGAAGGTATAAAACCTTATGTTACTGTAAGCCGCCTAGGCCAAACCTTGGTAGATAAACCCTAAACAACAGACTTAGCCTCCTCAAATCCTTTTTTTATAGCTTCTGCGTCTAAGCATTTAATAGCAGGGAGAAACATAAGACGCTTGATCGCACTTTTTCTTTGTGCAGCCCTTACTTTGTTTTTTCTTGCTTTGCGTTGTAATCTAACTGGCATAATTTTAAAACTTACATTCATAAAATATTTCTGTGGGCCTTGCAGGGCTCGAACCTACGACCTTCTGTGTGTAAAACAGATGCTCTACCAGCTGAGCTAAAGACCCATATTGTAACAAAATTACTTATTTTTTTGATAAAAAGCAATATGCACTCAAACGGGAGTGGGCCAGCTTCTTGGATGATAATCTTGGATCATTTGCTTGAGGTAGTTTCTATCCAAGTGGGTATAAATCTCCGTAGTGGTTATAGAGCTATGGCCTAACATCTCCTGTACAGCCCGCAAATCTGCCCCTCCTTCCACCAAGTGGGTAGCAAAAGAATGCCTAAACACATGAGGACTAACCTCTGTAGGTATATTAGCTTTCTTGGCTAAGTCTTGTATAATCAAAAAAATCATCACCCTAGTTAGTTTTCTACCATGCATATTTAGGAAAAGATAATCTAAAAAGGCTGACTTAATAGACATAAGTGCACGTATTTCTTCCATATAGAGTTTAATATATTTTAAAGCTATCTTACCAATAGGTACAAAACGTTCTTTATTGCCTTTGCCTATTACCCGTATAAAGCCCTCGTCGACATAAATATGACTTACACGCAAAGTAATAAGTTCAGAAACACGCACACCTGTACTATATAGCGTTTCTACAATGGCCCGATTGCGCATACCCAAAGGCGTGGTGTGATCTATAACTGAAAGCATCTGCTCAATTTGATCTACCGATAAAACAGTGGGTAAATACTTGCCAAGCTGAGGGCTTTCTATTTGTTCCGTAGGATCTTTAAGGGTAGGGTGGTCTAATTGTACAGACTGGTAAAAAACACGTAAAGCAGAAAGCATCCTGGCTTGACTCGTAGCCTTAATGCCACTGCTATGCAAAGAGGCTAAGAAGGTAAGTATATGTTGGGGTTCAACTGTAAGAGGAGATGCTGCCTCTGCTTGTATAAACTGGACAAATTTTTTTAGATCAGAAAGATAGGAAAGGGTAGAATTTTCTGATAATACACGTTCTAGTCTAAGATAAGTATCAAACTGTTGCAAAAAAAAACGCCATTCTTTATACATATGGATAGCTCATAAAAAAAGCTCCCCCTGCTGGACTCGAACCAGCGACCCTTTGATTAACAGTCAAATGCTCTAACCAACTGAGCTAAAGAGGAATGAACTGATACAATTTTACTGCTTTTTTTTGAAATCAGCAATAAAAAACAACAATTTGCTGTTTTTTGAGCAACCAATCTTACCTTTGTTAAGGTAACTTTAGTAAACTTACTTCTATTAAAATCTGTGATATGTTAGAAAAATTATCTCCTAAGGAAATACTTGAAGATTATCGTATAGCCTGTGAAAGCAGAGCGGCTAGTATGCTTGCACGCAAAGAAGTATTTGCAGGAAAAGCTAAATTTGGCATTTTTGGCGATGGTAAAGAAGTAGCCCAATTAGCCATGGCTAAATATTTTCAACTAGGAGATTGGCGTGCTGGATATTATAGAGACCAAACCTTTATGTTTGCTATTGGCGCACTCACCCTACAGCAATACTTTGCCCAGCTCTATGCCCATGCTTCTACAGCAGCAGATCCAGCTTCCGGTGGACGTATGATGAATAGCCATTTTGCTACCAGATTGCTGGATGACTCCGGCGCGTGGTTAAACCAGTTGACGCGTAAAAATGTTTCAGCAGATATCTCCCCTACAGCTGCGCAGATGCCTAGGCTATTGGGTTTGGCTTACGCCTCTAAATTGTATCGGTTGTCTGCCTTTCAACCTTTTCAGGACAACTTTTCTAGCCAAGGGAATGAAGTGGCTTTTGGAACCATCGGTGATGCCAGCACATCAGAGGGGATGTTTTTTGAAACCATTAATGCAGCTGGTGTACTACAAGTACCTATCTGTATTTCTATTTGGGACGATGGATATGGCATCTCTGTACCCCAACGATACCATACCACTAAAGGAGATATTTCTGCCATATTATCGGGATTTCAACGTACCCCTACCCAGTCTGGTTATGAAATATTTGTAGTTAAAGGGTGGGACTATCCAGCTTTATGCCATACCTATCAACAAGCCGTAGCTATTTGTCGTACAGCACATGTTCCTGTATTGATTCATGTTAAAGAAATGACCCAGCCACAGGGACATTCCACTTCGGGTTCTCATGAACGCTATAAATCAAAAGAACGGTTAGATTGGGAAAGCACCTATGACTGTATCAAAAAAATGAGTGCATGGATGGTTGAACATAACCTAGCTAGTCTAGAACAACTGCATGAGATTAAGCTAGCAGCCGAAGAAAAAGTAAAAAAAGCACAGCAGGCGGCATGGCATGCCCTCACCTCCGAGCATAGCAAAAACAAAAAAGAAATAGTTACCCTGCTTAGCAATATTACCTTACCCAAGGAAATAGCGCATACTAGTGCGCTGCCAGCTATCATCCATACACTAGATAAACAAGCACCAAGTAGACACTTAGACATCAGTAAGGCATTGAGTCAAACCTTATATGCTTTGCGTACCATCCCCTATGTAAACAAAAAAAAGGTGTTGGAAAGATGGTGTAAAGAGTTAAGAACCAATGAAAAAAGATTTAACAGTCACCTTTATAGCAGTTCAACATCAGCTGCCTTACAGGTGCCCCTGGTAGCTCCCTCCTACCCATCTCAACCTCAATTGGTAGATGGAAGAGAAATATTGTGTAGTTGCTTTAAGGCATTGCTTGAACGTGATGGTCGCGTTTTTGCTATTGGTCAAGATTTAGGAAAAATTGGTGATGTTAACCAAGGTTTTGCTGGTTTACAAGATATATATGGTAAGTGGCGAGTGACTGATACAAGCATTAGAGAGTGTACCATGGTTGGTCAAGGTATTGGTGCCGCCATGCGTGGGCTTAAACCTATTGTAGAAATTCAGTATTTAGATTACCTACCCTATGCTTTACAAATTATCTTAGATGATTTAGCTACCTTACGCTATAGAACCAATGGAGGTCAACAAGCACCTATGGTTATTCGAACAAGAGGACATAGGCTCGAAGGTATTTGGCATTCCGGTTCTTATATCGCTTCTATCTTACATGCCATACGAGGAGTTTATCTACTGGTTCCCCGGAATATGACACAAGCAGCTGGATTTTATAATACCATGATGCAATCAGATGATGTGGCTTTAATCATTGAATGTCTCAATGGCTATCGCCTAAAAGAGGCTATGCCCAATAACCTCTCTACCATAACCATCCCCATAGGCGTACCAGAAATATTACGTAGAGGCCAAGAGGTTACCATTGTTACCTATGGCGCTATGTGTCAAATTGTAGGTGAAGCCGCAGATAGGCTCTCTCTGTTAGGTATTGAATGTGAAGTGATTGATGTACAAACCTTACTGCCTTTTGACCGGCAGCAAATTATTCTACAATCGCTAAAAAAAACCAAGCGCATTGTCTTTGCAGATGAAGATGTGCCAGGGGGTACAACCGCCTATATGATGCAACAGGTATTAGAAGTACAAGGGGGGTATGCTCTATTAGAAGCAGCGCCTATAACCATTACAAGTAAGCCACATCGTCCAGCTTATGGAGATGATGGAAATTATTTCTCTAAACCTAATGTAGAAGAGGTCGTGCATAACCTATATATGATGATGCACAGATCCTATCCTTGGCGTTATCCAACGCTCTTTTAATGGCCCTTATGTTTAGAGTAACAGAGCCAGGGGCTCTTCTAACCATTTCTTTAGGGTAGATAAAAACAAAGCGCCTACCGCCCCATCTACCACCCGATGATCACAAGATAAGGTCAACTTCATCACCTGTGCCACCATGACCTGTTGATCTTGAACAATAGCTTTTGGTTGCATAGCGCCCACGGCTAAAATACAGGCGGCTGGTGGGTTGATGATAGCAGTAAAAGATTCTATACCAAACATACCTAAGTTAGAAATGGTAAAAGTAGCTCCGGAATAATCTGGGGCTATTAATTTTTTTTGTTGTGCTTTTTCATGCAACACCTTCACCTCTTTACTTATTTCGATAACTGTTTTTTTATCGGCAAACTGAATGGTAGGTACCACTAAACCTCCTTCAATGGCTACGGCAACACCTATGTGTATGTGGTCATACTGTCTAATTTTATCTTCTAACCAAGCCGCATTAATCACAGGGTTTTCTTTTAACGCATGTGCCACCGCTTTAATGACTATATCATTAATAGAAATTTTAGTTTCAGTATGGACATTGAGTTGGGCTCGTAAGGCAACTAACTTATCCATATGAACAGAAATAGTCAAGTAAAAATGGGGGATCTCTATTTTGCTTTTTGTTAATACACTAGCCACGGTTTTACGCATGGTAGAAAGAGGTATATCTTGATGAGATGGCTGATAGGCGCTATGACCACTCTCTTCTCTATACAGCAAAGTGTTTGGTGTAAAACACAGCACATCTTTTTGGACTATACGTCCATGGGGCCCTGTTGCTGGAATGTTGCTGAGGCTATAACCTTTTTCTTTGGCGATTTTTTTGGCTAGTGGAGAGGCAAACTTTTTTCCGGTAATAGCAACGGCTTGGCTATGGGTAGGGTATGGTTTGACAACTGGGGTAACGATGGGTATAACCTCTACAGGAGGCAACTCAGGAGGAGCGATTGCTTGGGGCAAGGGGGTTGGATTAGCTACTTCTTGAAGAAATTCATTGATATCTTCTCCTTCTTCTCCTATTATCGCAATGATATCGTTGATGGCTGCAGCTGACTTTTCTGCTACGCCTATGTGGAGTAGTATACCATCTTCATAGGATTCTAATTCCATGGTTGCTTTGTCTGTCTCCACTTCGGCAAGAATATCACCTGCAACCACTTTATCGCCTACTTGCTTTAACCAACGACCGATAATACCATGTTGCATGGTATCACTCATTTTAGGCATTCTAATTAACTCTACCATTAAGGAACAATTTTATATAACATAAGTCGTACATATGTAATGCATGTGGTGAATCTTTTAACTATTTTCTAGTAAATTTACATATAATTTGAGGGCGTTGCAAATGGCTATTTAAGACGTTATTATTAGGCATTACTTTGTAAGGTCACAAAAAATGCGTAAATTTGTATGCTTAATCTATTGAAGCATTGTCTATCAAGCTATATTGCTCCCTTCATTTATTTATACTAAAACAGTAGAGGGCTGCCTGCATTGATAAAGAATAAGAAGTGTTTCAAGTAGTCAAATCTTCAAAAACAGCTTCTATTATGTTTCTGCGACGGATATTGTATATTGCCAGTGAAATATCCCCTTTTTTAAAAAACTCCCTTGTAGCAGAATGTGCACGGAAGCTTCCTGAGGCGATGCAAAATAAGCAGCTAGATGTACGGTTAATGGTGCCTAAATTTGGTACGATTAATGACCGCATGAATAGGCTGCATGAGGTATTACGTTTATCAGGAGGTGTGATTCAAATCCACAATGTAGGTCATGTGATTTCTGTAAAAGTGAGTACTATTCCGAATACCCGTTTGCAGGTATATTTTATAGATAACCTAGATTTATTTGCTAATAGAAGGGCAATATTCGAAGATGCAGCGGGTAAATTTTTTATAGACAATGACTTGCGTATGGCTTTTTTTTGTGCAAGCGTTATACAAACCCTTAAAAAACTGGAATGGGAGCCAGACATTGTACATTGCCATGATTGGATAACCAGTTTTGTCCCGATTCTTTGGAAGCAATCAAGAGAAACTCATGCCCTTTTTCGTAAAGCAAAGCTAATTTCTACGATTTATAACAATACATTTTCTTGTAAATTTCCTTTGCTTTCAAAAATAGCTATAGAGTTGGGTATTGAACCTGAAGATGCAGCTGTATTAATACCGGGTAGTTTTCGTAGTCTCATTCAGCTTATTATGAGCCACTCAGATTTAGTAGTATCAGGAGAAAAACTAGTAGCCGTTGCGTTTGAAGATTTATTTAATACTAAAGAACTTTACTTGGTTCAAGATGATGACCAATATAGTGAGGCTTATTTAGCACTATATCGCAGCCTTATCAGTGGATAGACATGCGCTATTTTTAATGGCATTAAGTTGACTCTAATGCATTAATTAGTTAAATTGATAATACTTATTATGTAGTATAAAGCAATAGTAAGGTTCAAAAACTAAAAAAGAGGCAATCTATTCATATCACTTAAGCAATATTAAAGAAACAGGATGGTTAAAGGTTCATTTTTTTATCTATTATTTGGGGCAATTTTGTGGTTTCATGAATCAGCTAGTGCAGATAAAACAACAAAAAAGTCTATGGCTGAGGTTACACCTAAACTAGATGAAAAAAATGCACTACTCATAGATGATTATGAGGCAATCAGTGATTGGTATGCTTATGATCCTGATACCAAAAACTGGGTTCAAATTAAATATTTTAAAATTGTAAAAAATAATGCTAGTAAGGGCTCTCTAAAAATAGACTTAACACCTTATACAAGTTTTTGGGCTTATAATATCACGCAAAAAGAATGGCATAAGGTTACACTATTAACCTATCTACAAAAAAAAAATCCAACGTTAACAGATACCAATCCATTGAACCAGCTACCCAGCCATTCGGATGGCTTAGCTGAAGAAAGCTTATTACAAGAATTAGTGGGTGCTCAGCAGCCTATAACTACTGATCATCCGATTCCACATAGCATTTGGTCTAACTTTTCCTTGCATATTAGATTAGGAACCGGAATAGCTTTTTATAAAAATAGCTTAGTAAATATGGATTTCCTTACTAAGGAAAACAACTATTTTTTTATACCTAAAGAAGACAATAACAATAAAGCCTATCAACCCAATTGGTTTCATAACTCCATAGATGAAGTGCGTGAATTTAATAAGGAACAAGCTTATAACGTTGCGCGTGGTGGCTCCAATACTATATTTAAAGGAAAAGGTTCTGCCTGGCCTATTACCTTTGGGCTACAATATAGATTTTGTAAAAAACTATTAGTGGGTATAGGCAAAGAAATCGTTTTAAACCATACTTCCCAACTATTGCATAATGATACTTCGATAGAAAACAAACTATTAAAATTGGCTA
>JAIETQ010000083.1 GCA_019744995.1 Amoebophilaceae bacterium | reverse complement strand
CAACCACTTTTTTAACCTCAACATGCTTTTCTTCCAATTTTCTTCCTAGTGGTAGATAAAAAGATAAAGTCTCTTGGGCAATGCGTTGTTGCTTGTCAGCAGAATGAAAGCCCAATGTACGGATATTGTGCAACCGATCGGCTAATTTCACCATCACTACACGAGGATCATAGGCAGCAGCCAAATGTTGATGATTTTCTATGGCTGTAAGCTGGCTCTTTTTTTCTGTTGAATCTAAATTCGTCACTTTAGCAACGATATAAGCCACTTCTTGCCCATATTGATAGGCTACTTGATCTAACCCTAAGGGAGTATCTTCGATCACATCGTGGAGCAAGGCAGCAATAATGGCGTCAGGATCTTGGGTCATATCTAGCAACAGATAGGCTACTGCTAAAGGATGGGTATAAAACAACTCCCCTGATTTTCGGTATTGCCCTTGATGTACGCTTTTTATATGATCGATAACTTCTTGCATAAGCGCTCTATCTACGCTTGTTTTTTTTGCTATCTGAGCTAAAAATGCCCTTTCTAATGCCAATGAACCTACATCTTCTATCAGCAGATCTACCCTGCCTATAGGCATTTTATCCACTACTTTTGATCGGATAGCACGTAGATCTACGGGTATTACATATATAAGCTGTTTTGCAGCTATAAAGTCATAATGGCCATAATGCGCATCAATAATGCGTTCATTTCTCCATTGCTGGAGCTGGCTTATGCTTTTAGGAAAATGAAATTCGACTGGCCTTGTGTTACCTGGATAAACAGATGGTAAGATCAATGGCTGATCCGTAACGGTAAAGCCAAAGGCAATGGCGGGTAGTTCTCTGGTATAATTTGGATCAGGTATGGCCTGCAAGGTATACCTTAAGGTGGTATCTTGTACCCATAGGGTGATGGGGGTGCCTGTATACTCTTTTTGAGATGCGAAATCACGTAGGTTGGTTACCAACAGCTGAACCATCTGATCACGATCACAAGTAATTTGTTTATGCTGGGTAGTTACCTGGAAGCGTATTTTTTCCTGAAGAGCTAATGACTGTATGGCTTCTGTAACCATCGTAAGCAGTTCCTCTATACTGATGGTAATGACATTCAGCAATAGACAATCCATACTATGGTAAAAACTGTTTTTGTAGTAGTTAAAAAAAGCATCCAGTTGATCATTGGCTTTCTTAGCCAGACTTACTTCTACAGACACCTGTTTAGTAAGACGGGTTAAGGCTGCTTTTACCCATGGCAAGGGATGTTTTTTACCATTAATAGCTTGTTTTTGAAAAGCTTGATGGTGTAAAGTGTGTAACCGATCTTTTTCACTTAACGCATAGGCGTTACTGAGCTGTTGCTTACTGGCTTCGAGCTGGTCAACTTGTTGTTGCTTCCGGCGTGCAAAAAGGAAGCCTGCCAAGGTGGTAAAGAAACAGCTGTAAAGCAATAAATAACCCATACCACCTGCTACTTGTATGGGTAACCCAATGGTATAGTGGGCAAATATAATACCTAGCAGACCACCCCCTAGGGAGAGTATTACAAAAGTTAACCAATCTACCAGTACGATAAGCAGTAAAATAGCTAAAACGATATGTACCAACCATTCTATGGCACTATTATATAGAAAAAAGAGCAGGGTGGTAGAAAAAGGCAAACAATAGCACAAGCTACTGTACCAATAGAGTGGAAAGTAACGCTGTAACAAGGCGGGCCAGTACTCCTTTAAGAGTAACCCTACACAAAATAAAGCCCCTACCCCTCGGATAGCCAGGAGCCAATTGTAAGCAGGTGGCTGTGCTACTGGCACCCAGCCAGGCATCATATACTGAAAACCCATAAAAAAGGCAAAGGCAGTAGGTGCTGCTCCATAAGCGGTGAATTTACGCTGGGGATACCCTATGATATCCAATAGTCCTTTCAGGCGTGCTTTGATAGAAGTATGACTTGGCTTCCATAGCCGTGTAATGCCTGCTGTTCGGTCGATAAGTAAAAAACCTTTGTTTTGTACCCAATGGGTGCCAAAGAAACTGAGTAGGTTGGCTAGGATACAAATAGGAATACCTATTTCTGCATTACAGTATAGTTGTGTTGCAAAAAAACAGACTACCGTAGTGGCCAAAGAGACAAGAAAAGATCGACTATCTGTTTTTAAACCTACAATACCGGCTATAAGCGGTACAGTAAATAATAAAGCAGGCAAATCCATCCCATAAATAGCCAGTTTAAATAGATCGTTAATCCCGAGGGCCATGGTTATAGCCAAACAACCTAATAAAAAGGTAATATATCTAACAACCCTAAGCGTGTTCAACGGTTTTTTATAGGTATCACACAAAGGTTTTATAAAATCATGGGTAAATGAAACTCCTCCAGCATGTAAAAAGGAATCGGCACTAGACATAATTACCGCCGCTATCCCTGTTATAACTATTCCACGTAACCCGAGTGGGAGTTTTGAGATAATATGTGGCATTACCTCTTGCGATGAAATAGTTGGATATAAGACCCATGCAGCAAGACCGATCAGTGTTAATAACGCGAAAAATAGCACCAAAAAAAGGGTAGTCAAATAGTATATATTTTTTGCTTGGCGGGCATCACGCACCATCAGCATACGCTGAATAAATGGAAAACTTAATGGAAATCCAGGAAATAAAAACCATAGCGCTAAAATAGGAAAAGAGTAATACCCTTGGCTAAAAGCCCCTCCTTTCTCTTGCCCCCAATTAAATAGCTGTAGTTTTTCTGTGGGAAGCTTACTTAATAAGACCTTAATCCCTCCTACTTCATGGATAACTAAATTAGCCAATAGTGGAATCGCAACCACAATCACTATAAACTGTACCACATCTGTAATAGTCACCGACTTAATACCCCCCATAGAAGCATAGGTAACCAAAATCAAGGAGCTTACTAATAGCCCATAATCAGATGGAATACCTAAAAATGCACAAACTTGTCCTAAGAATAACAATTGGATGCTAACTGCAGTAGTGGTATATATAAGCCCTAACAAACCTGTAATCCTACGTGCATAATTCCCATAAAACTGTTGCATAAGATCCCCCATGGTGATACATCCATGAAAATGAACCAACTTAGGCGCTATATATTTTGCAATAAATAATAGGCAAAAAACAACACCAAATAATACCGTAGGTACTAAATGTGTAAGACCGTCAGCAAATATATCCCCTGGAAAACCAATCGTATTCCAGCCTTCTATATACGTAGCCAACATCGTCATCGTCAATACACCAGTACCAAACAGCTTATTAGCAATAGCATACTCCCGCATGGTTTTAATGCCCTTGCCGGCCCAAATGCCTACTATCAAGGTGATGATCAAAAAGGTGTATAGAATGAGGTGGTCTAAGCTGAGGTAAGGTGTCATGTTATATGCCATATAGGTATGCTTAACTAAAATAGAACAGAAAAATAATTTAAGCAATTATACGTAATAAAGCAATACAAGGTTATAGGTGTAACCAGGTCTGCTTGGAGCGATTTATCGGCATGTTCTCTTTGTTTTATCGGCATTTTATCGGCATATTGTAGGATATCATATAGCGTCTACTATGCCAACTCATTTTAATCCAATATTTAGCATAACTCCAGTCATAGCTAGAGCGTTAATGCGCATTGAAGCGGCCAAACAGAAAGTATCTTTACTGCCTCTGCATCCGCAAGTTTTAGCTGGCCTCAGAGAAACAGCAAAGTTATACACCACGCATTATTCAACGATGATGGAAGGTAACCGCTTAAATCCTCAACAAATTAAGGAGGTGATCACCTTAGAAGGACATTTTCCTGGGCGTGAGCGTGATGAACAGGAAGTACAAGGATATTATGCAGCTTTAGCACAACTGGAACAATATGCAGCCCAAAATCATCCAGTTACCGAACGGGTTATACAGATGCTACATGCTTTGGTTATGCATGGTGGACGTACCAACGTTACGCCAACTCTTTATAGAAATGGCCAAAATGTTATTAGAGACAGTACAACCGGTTCTATAGTCTATATGCCACCTGAATCTAAGGATATAGCAGCTTTGATGAAAAGTTTAGTAACTTGGATTCAAGAAAGCATATAGACCATGGCCCGACCCTACTTGCATTAGACAAAGTGAGCAACAAAATTACCTACACATCCTCCAGTTCAATAGCCTCCGGTTCAACAACACTAGGCTTAAAAGGACTAGACTTAAAGGTCTTACGATCACTGGGGCTAAATTCTTTTCCTTTTTCTTGGAATACAACCCGCTGTTCTTCTAACCAACATGCAAAAGTTTTTCCGTTTGGGAGCTGGTGATCCTGATCAATTGGGATAACATCATTTAATTTTATTAGGTAAAGATATAAGCTAGCTATAGGTAGATTATACCTTAACGGTTTTCTTTTCCCTCTTCTTATGAAACGCAGCACCACTTTTTGTAGTCGGCTTACCTTTTTGCCCATTGAGGTCATCTTCTGAAATCATACGCACGATCTCTACATTCAACTCAGCTCCAGTAGGTAACATACGCTTGATATCCTGTATAATTTTTTCATTACTGATATAATCATTATTCCATGTGCTGCTAAAACGACGCATTAACTTTACAAGTTCACCAAGCATCTCTTCCTGTTCCTTAAGCGTAGGCAAGGTAGTGATTTTCTTAATCAGCAGCTCCATATTTCGACCATAATGCTTATACCTAATATCCTCCATGGCTGCTCGCCTGATATAACAGCGTTGACTTGGATCCCTTTTAACCGGTTTTGGATAGAGTGTATCAATATCTAATGCATAACCTGCCATAATAAATAGATCATCCCATCGTTTTTGCAAAGAGTCTGATTGGTTATCAAGCATCTCCATCAATTTCAACAGCGCATAAGCTTTTTGCGTACGCATGGTTTTATCATCAATAGCTTTAATCTGTTCCATAAGTTTCTGCACATTCCTCCCATACTCTTTAAGTATTAAAGGAGATCGAGTGGTATTATAGTCGTAATTATAGTCGTACATTTGAGTAGTTGCATTAAGTTACAATAAATGGAAAAGTATGTTTATCGCTACATGTTTATCGCGTAGGTAATAGTTCTAGTTTTGCATAATGGAGTAAAAGTGTTTTTTTTCCAACACTAGAAAAAAACACCACTGCTTTATAGAGATCTTCTGTATCTACCAATTGGACCACCTTCCCTTCTCCAAAGTGCGCATGCTTTACACTACTGCCAACTTTTAAATCACCAAACGTTTGATCAGATCTATTTATAGCAGATAACGCACGAGGAGCGGTAGCAGTCACAGACAACGCATTGGGCTCCAGGTTAATTTCTTTTAAAAAACGGCTAGGTTGTGTATGGCTTAACTTGCCAAATCGATACCTACTTAACGCATAAGATATGATCACTTTTAACCGCGCCCGCGTGACAGCCACATAAAACAGACGCCGCTCTTCTTCTAAATCTGTTTTACTACCTAACATCATAGCAGAAGGAAAAAGCTCTTCTTCCATGCCTACCAGGTAGACATGGTTAAATTCCATACCTTTAACGCTATGGATGGTCATCAACGTGACCACATCTTCACCTACATTGTCCTGATCACCATTGGTAATCAAAGATACTTCTTGGAGAAACGATCCTAAACTTGGATCGGTATCGGCTGCGTGATCTACAAATTGTTTAATACTGTTCAACAATTCTTGAAGGTGTTCATAACGGGTTAACCCTTCTATGGTTTTATCTTCATAGAGCTCTTTTAAAAAACCTGACTCTTTTGCCACATAGGAAGCCAGGGTATAAGCATCTTTTAGCGCTAACTGGTCAGCAACACTACTTATAAAAGCTACAAAACGACGAATAGCCACCACAGCAGCCCCTGTTAAAAACTGCTCTAAATGGCTCAATACATGCCAAAGGGTCTCCCCTTTTTCATGGACAAGGGTAAAGATTTTATCTAGTGTAACAGCCCCCACTCCCCGCTTAGGCAGATTGATAATCCGCTTAAAAGAGGATGCATCATTAGGATTAACAACAAAACGCAAATAAGCTAAAAAATCTTTAATCTCTTTGCGTTGGTAGAAGGAAAGCCCTCCTACTATACGGTAAGGAATATTTTGTTTACGCAAGGCTTCTTCAAAGTTCCGAGATTGATTGTTGGTCCTATATAATATAACAAAATCTTGATAAACTAACCCATGCTTCCGTTTTTGTGCTAAAATCGAGGCTACAACCATCCGGCTTTCTTCTAGATCCGACATAGCCTTAACCAGTTGAATAGGTTCTCCCTGTGTATTATCAGTCCAAACTGTTTTCTTTAACTGAGATTCATTATGCTGAATAATGTGGTTAGCGGTATCTACAATATGCTGCGTAGAACGGTAATTTTGTTCTAACTTGACCATTTGATGGTGTGGATAATCACGGGTAAAGTGCAGTATATTTTGGATATCAGCCCCTCTAAAGGCATAAATACTTTGTGCATCATCCCCTACTACACAGATGTTTTGGTGGACTTCGGCGAGTTTTTGTATAATCTTGTACTGTACCAAGTTGGTATCTTGAAATTCATCAATAAATAGATAACGAAAAGTTTGCTGATACTTTTTACAGAGTTCCGTATGGGTATATAAAATCTTATGCATATAGACCAGTAAATCATCAAAATCCATAGCACCTGCCCGACTACAATACTGAACATACCTTAAATAAAGTTCACTAAATCTAGGCATACGCATTTTCATATCCTCTGCTTGGTATAATGCATCTGCTGCATAAGACTGGGGGGAGATAAGCCTATTTTTAGCATGAGAAATACGACCCAATACCACATTTAGCCTATAGACCTTATCATCCAAGTTTAGATCTTTTATCAGCTGTTTAAGCAAAGATTTACTATCTTCTGAATCATAAATACTAAAATAAGTAGGGTAGCCCAACGCAGCAGCCTCTCGACGCAATAACTTCACAAATACGCTATGAAAGGTTCCCAACCATAGCGCTTTAGCCTGATCTCCTACTACCTGTTCTATGCGATGGCGCATTTCAGCAGCGGCCTTATTGGTAAAAGTTAATGCAAGGATCTGGTTAGGCGTTGCTTTGTTTTCTTTTAATACATGAGCGATCCTAGCAGTTAACACCTTAGTCTTACCAGATCCAGCACCTGCAATAACAATAGAAGGACCTTCTGTATGGGTTACAGCAATGGTTTGCTTTTCATTAAGCCCAATAAGATAGGGTGCTATAGGAGGTTGCGTGGATATCTGTTCTTTGGTGTTTAACATAGTTTTATTTTTTTCATTACAAACAGAAAACCTATACTCCCATCTTTAGATAAGAAATTACTTCTGCTTTACGGCGCCCACTTGACAAGTTACTCAAATATGGAGTAATGGACAAAAAAAGTAAGAGGTAGTCGGTAGCTAACCTAATCAGCCACTGGTTTTTTATCGAATGAGACTGATATATCTATTTTTTTTTATAAATTTGTAAGAGTTTGTTTATATTGCGCTCGTAGTTCAATCGGATAGAACGTCGGATTTCGGCTCCGAAGGCTTGAGGGTTCGAGTCCTTCCGAGCGCACTTATTTATTTCTAGCATCTATTCCCCAATAAAATTTTTCACGTAAAGCATCAAAAATAGTTAAATCTCCAAACTGGACCATTTTTAAGGTAAATGACGCTTTTTTTATCGAAAGTTGCTGTCCAGTAGCAGTTACCGTAGCCCTTCCATCTGCGGAAATAATCATATCTCTATTACGACCTCTAACAAAAAAATGCAACTTGGCTGTTTGGGGTACAACCAGTGGGCGTACGGCCAGATTATGGGGGTTTACTGGGGTAATAACAAAGCTTCT
The DNA here is from genome assembly GCA_019744995.1 of Amoebophilaceae bacterium. Classification (GTDB taxonomy): domain Bacteria; phylum Bacteroidota; class Bacteroidia; order Cytophagales; family Amoebophilaceae; genus Cardinium. Next base: position 4,435 of record JAIETQ010000083.1, on the reverse strand, counting down.
TGTACTGGGCAACATAATCGGACCAAAACAGCTCATGGAATAAGCGGTAGATCCAGTGGGTGTGGCAATGATTAGTCCATCTGCCCAATAGGTGGTGATGAGCTGTTGGTTGATATAGGCATCAATGGTCAATAAGGTAGCTGCATCTCGCTTGAGCAATGCGATTTCATTCAGGGCAAAAGAGGGGGCCCCTTTGTTTCCTTTCAAATGTAAAAGGGTTCGGGATTCTAATCTATAGTTTCCCTGCAAGAAATTAGTCAGCGCTAGACAGGCTTTTGCTGCTGTTAGCCCAGCTAAGAATCCTAAACTACCTGTATTAATCCCTAAAAGGGGAATCTCCAAATTATGGATATAATGGGCTGTTTCTAAAAAGGTTCCATCTCCACCTAAGCTGACCATTAATGCGGGCTTAAGCAGATGCAATTGTGCTAACTTAAAGGTACCATATATTGGGCTAGCGCTTGCTAGTAATGCGGCTAACTCTTCTGAAAGTAGGAGTTTTTTTTGGAAACCATAGGCTAAGTCTTGTAGCTGTGCTAGTAACTGGATACCCGTTGGACAAATTTTTCTAGCATGTATGGCAATCAACATAGCTCTTTCTTTTTCTTCCTCCTAAGCTTACCCAAAAGCTTATAGCCATATTCAGTAGGAGATAAACTAAGGCCAGCTTGTGCTTTTAATAAGAAGTAACAACAAAAAGGTATAAGGATGATGTCAGCGAAGCAAGCCCCAAAAAAAGGAGAACATTCTCCTTCCAGAGCCATTTCTTTACCAACTATAGAAAGCATATATTCTAATAGTATAAAAAAGGCACTGATGACGACAGAGATACCAAATCCTCCTTTTTTAATGATACAACCCAATGGGGCTGCTAACAAAAACATCACTATACATCGAATGGATAAAGCAAAACGGTGTTGTTTTTCATATAAAGTATCCCATAGTTTTTGTTTAATATTAAATTCACAATTTTTTTGTGTAGTCAAACGATGTTGTATTTGGCTTACACGATACAATGCTTTTTTAACCAGATGCTCCAATAAGCTATCCTGGACTTTATCTTTAGCATGGGTCTTAAGCTCCATAAATTGTTTAACCCGTGCACTATTTTCTATAACCTCCTGCTCGGATGGTTCTTGTTGACCATTTGGGCTACCGGCTGGTGGTTGGATGGTATAGCGAACCTTTTGCCTGACTAAGATGCGCTTATCATAGCGCTCTTCTTGGGTAACCTCCTCTTTTCTTTCTTGAATCATTTTTTCTAATGCTGGATAGATCCTCGTTTTAGCAGACTCGGTATAGTCACGATTGACATTACGAAAGTTAGTATTTAGGCCAATTTTTATCTTTTGATGCTGGTAGTTACTTCGGTAAAAGGATTGACTTTTTTTGGTATCAGCTGTGCTATCGTTGGATGTGGACTTAGAGGGAAATAGCTCCACATAATTGTGACCATTGGATAATTCCATAATCAACTCATTGCCATCTGGGCTGGTATATATTAATCCGCTCTCAGCAGTAGTAATAGAGACTACGCCATACTGATGGGTACGATCATAGATGATCACTCCCTCCATTGCTCCATTTTTTCCCTTTTTATTTACACGAATAGCATATCCAGGTATATTGTTACAAAATATACCTTCTTGGATAAACAAATCAGCTTTTTTCTCACATACGTCGTGTATTAAAGCAAATACGTTAGGCATGGTATTGGGATGAATGTAATGTTGGAAATAAAATAGTCCATAGCTCAACAAGAGTATAAATAAAAAGGGGTATTTTAAAATACGCTGCAAGGACAACCCTACAGAACGCATGGCGGTCAACTCACAACTTTCAGAAAAGTTACCGAATACAATAAGTGAGGCCATCAAAACGGCCACAGGAAATACGGTGGGGAGGATACCTGATCCTAAATAAAACATCAATTTGAGATAGATATCCCACCCGAGTCCTTTTCCTGTAATGTCTTTAAGGAAGATAAAAAAATGTTGTATCACCATGACAAACAAGACTAATCCGCATAATAAGCAAAAGGTGGTTACAAAATTGCCCAACAAACATTTATCTATTTTTTTTATCTTAAAATAACTCATCTTTATAAATTTATAATTAAATTTGTAGTCTATTCGTTTGGTATGTAACAAAGATAGTGAAATGGATCAAAGATAAGAAGGCGAGATAGCTCAGCTGGCTAGAGCATCGGATTCATAACCCGAAGGTCGGGGGTTCAAGTCCCCCTCTCGCTACGTAATTTTTTGTTTTATAATTGTTATAAACAGCCTGGAAGGACAGGGGTTGCTTTGTTTTATGTGGGTACGGTTATGATTTTATCACTGTAAACGGCCTGCCGGCCAGGCTCCATACTTTTTTTGTGGCCAAAAAAAGTATGCAAAAAAACCCTATCGCTCCTTTTTGTTCAAGTCGCGTAGTGGCATTTTTATTTAATTATTTAGTTAGTGAAAAGCAAATGGGCAATAAGCGCCGAGGAGCGCAAAATCCGAGCATACTGAGTGTATGTGAGGATTTGAGCACCGTAGGCAACGAAGCTGTATGGATGCTTTGTGCCCATTTAGTTTGCTTACTTTTTTTGGCTGCAATAAGTATGGAGCCTGGCCGGCGAGGCCGTTTACAGTGCAAACGACTTAAACCATTACCCTTACCATGAGAGTCGATATCATCACCTGTTTGCCTCACTTATTAGCAAGCCCACTCAACCATTTCATTTTTCAACGCGCCCTAAAAAAAAACCTACTGACGCTAGAAATCCATAATTTACGTGACTATACCCCTTATAAGCATGGAAAAATCGATGACCAACCCTATGGGGGAGATGCCGGCATGGTGCTGATGATAGAACCCATTGTCAATTGCATCCGAGCACTCCAACAACAAAGAAATTACGACCAGGTCATCTACATGGCCCCTGATGGAAAACTATTGAATCAATCCCTAGTCAATAGCTGTTCCCTCTACCAAAATTTAATCCTATTATGCGGCCACTACAAAGGCATAGATGAACGCATCAGGGAACACTTTGTTACGCTAGAAATTAGCATAGGTGATTATGTCCTATCTGGAGGAGAACTACCAGCTATCATCTTACTAGATGCCATGGTTCGAGTTATGCCCGGAGCGTTATCCGATGGCTCTTCTGCCTTAACAGACTCCTTTCAAGAAGAAGGCGTAGCCCCTCCTGTCTACACCAGACCCTACGATTATGAAGGTATAAAAGTTCCTGATATATTGCTTTCTGGCAATCATCAAGCGATTCAAAAGTGGCAAGAAGAACAAGCACTACTTAGAACCCAAGAGAAACGGGGAACCAACTATTGATTTTCCGCAATTCGGGGACGTAAAGGTTTACTGTCTTGAGGTTGGCCCACATTACTCGTGGCTAAAAGGGGTGCCCGAGGGGCTGAATCCCCTGTAGTAGACAATTGTGCTGAGGTAGCTACCTGATGGCTATAGATTTTAGCCACTTATAGCCTATTTGGCATATCCCACACAGCAGGCAAAGCAAATTGTTTAAATATGCAATTCAAACGTTCTTCTATAGTCTTTAACTGATCTTGATTAAGATTTAACCTTGGAGCCAATGCCACTTCTTGTTCTTTCAGAAAAGCAAGTATTTTTTCACCGTTATCTCCTTGCTGGGCATTTATTAGATTGTACACCTCTCTTTCTTTACCTGCATTCAGTTTACGCTGTAATGCATCCCCTATAGCTTGCATATTAGCTTTCTGCTCAAAAAGAGCACGCCAATTTTCCACCTGAGTTAAGAGATTTTTTTGATACATTTTTTTAAACAACTCCTTCTTCTGATCCACCACAGCTTCACGAAACAACCGGTTCATATGGTCTATTTTATCTTGAACAGCTAGAACAGTAGCCAAATCAGCGTCTGGGGCATTTACTGCATCAGCCTGCGCTTGCAACCAATCTTTTAACTTAACCTGAACCTTTCCTAGCTGACCTACTATCTCAGCAAACGTAACCTGAGCACCAACAGGAACAGTCGCTCCCTTATTTCTAAAAGTATTATACAACTGTTGTTTAGCAGCCTTCTTATCAAACGGAGCTTCATTTTCCACTCAAAGCATTTCAGTAATCAACTTAAGTAGTGGTTCCTTTGCAACATCTGCAACTTCACCTAATGTCACATAACCTATATTAGATACAAACTCCATTACCCATTTCAGACAGATATTAATAGCACCAACTTTACTTTTAAAGTCATTAACCCAGTTTTTATATGCAGTCGCCTTACCCTCAACTTCCAGCGATCTTTCATAACTGATCTTAGCTGAGTCAATTAGGTTGTGAACAGCGGTTCTTTCGTTAACAAAGGCTTCGTCGTCCGCTAGAATCAGTCTATGCTATTGTATTTTTTGACTGTTTTGTGGTTAAGGTTAGACAAGATAAGCGCATT
>JAIETQ010000077.1 GCA_019744995.1 Amoebophilaceae bacterium | reverse complement strand
AGCCATTGTACTGCTCCATGGGCTTAATAGAATTTCCTCTGATTTCCAAATCATGAAAAAAAGATTAGAAGAAGCATTTCCAACGGCAAAAATCATAGCATTAGAAAGTGTAAATAAAGATCCTAATAAAAAAAGTTTGATCGATCCTGCGCTTAGTGTATCCCTATCCATTGAAGACCAAGCGGCTAAAGCTTATCAAGAAATCAAAGAAAAACTGGGTAACAACAAACAGTTGGTCATCATAGGGCACAGCCAAGGAGGGTTAAGGGGTTTTGCGCTTGCAAAAAACCATGCCCATAACCTCCATAAGGAAGCAAAAATTGGTATACAAAAACTGATCACCATAGGTACACCATGGAAAGGCGCTCCTGTGATGCAACATATTTATAATCAAACGCAAACCAAAAACCACCTAGATGGGTTAGCATCTACTTTAGATAAAATAAGTGAAGGGTTTACAGAAGATATAAAAAATTATATCTTAAGGGTTCCTAAACCGATCAAAGGACTCTCTGAAAAATTTCCTTTTCTATATAACTATTTAGGCAATAAGTTGATGCACCGTAACATGCTAGGTATTGTAGACCTAAAACCGGATAGTAATTTTATACAACATTATGTGACTAAAGGGCTTAAACAGTTTACCATACCTGTTAGTGCTATTGCTGGTGTTTTAACCGATTTTTCCCAAATTTTCGATCCCTTTCCATCTCATATTAGTAAAAATGAGTTACAGCGACTCAATACGACCTATGCCATATTAATTGGAGGAAGTTCAGATTGTGAACATGATATGTTGTTACCGGTAGATACACAACATGCCATAGGCGTAGAAAAAAATAATTTTGAATGCATAAAAATAATAGGTGCCTGTCACGGTAACAAAGTAGGTATGCGTGTAAAAAAAGGGGTAGCTGAGCTCCATCATGAAGCTGTTATAAAACAAGTGATCGCACTGGTAACAGCAACTTTTTATAAAGAAGAAATAGAGGCAGTAGCAGCCTAATACCACTTGCATACTACCTATTTTACGCTTAATTTACAGGATGGAATGAGGTCCACTTTTACACATATTTAGGCTATATACATGGATTCAAATAAAGCACCTATAACTAACAAGCATAGCAGCAGGTATGCACTAAGCATACTATTTTGTTTTTCATTTAGCCCAATTACGGCTAGACCAGATCAACAAGCCATTGTACTGCTGCATGGGCTTAATAAAGGTTCTTCAGATTTGAAAACCATGAAACAAAGCTTAGAAAAAGCCTTTCCCTATGCAACCATAATAGCCCTAGAAAGTGTAGCTAAAGATCCTAATAAAAGCAGTTTGATCACTCCTGCGCCCAGTGTAGCCCTACCCATTCGTAAGCAAGCGCACTTAGCTTATAAAGAAATCAAAGCAAAAGTAGGAAAAGATAAACAGTTGGTACTCGTAGGCCACAGCCAAGGAGGTCTAGTAGCGTTTGCGATGGCAAAAACGTATGGACAGACACTGAATCGTGAACAACAAATTTGTATAAAACAACTGATCACCATAGCTACACCATGGAAAGGCGCCCCCGTAATGCAGCACCTCTATAACAAACGTAAAACTAGAGCAACACTAGAAACATTAACCCCTATTTTACATAAAATAAAGCAAGGACTTCATAAAGATATAACGCAACGTACCATAAAGATTCCCAAAATAATAAAAAGCCTATTGCAAAACTTCCCTTTTTTATATGATTATTTAGTGAGCACCTTATTATATTGTAGAATGTTAGGCATTGCAGATCTAAAACCAACTAGTGATTTTATCCAAAATTATGTGGCTAAAGGATTGAAAGATTTTAACATACCCATTAAAGCTATGGCTGGTGTGTTAGTAGACTTTTCCCATATGTTTGACCCATTTCCAGCTTATATTACTAAAGCTGAGTTAGAGCAACTCAATGCTACCTATGGCACACTGATTGGAGGGAGCCCGACTTGTGAGCATGATATGTTGTTACCTGTTGATACCCAACATGCCATAGGTCTCCTAACAAGAGATTTTGAATGCATAAAAATAGTTGGTACCTGCCATGGTAATACATTAGGGCTACCTGTAAAAGAGGGCATGGCTATTATACCTGTTAAAACAGGTATAGCTGAACTTAAACACGAAGGGGTGACCAACCAAGTCATACAACTTATACAAGAAACCTTTTATCAAAAAAACAATAATATCTAGATGATACCACGTAAACCCATCCTCAGCTATCCCATTTTAATGTTTATACTTTGCTACACCATAGGAAGCACGTGCCATAGTGGAGATGATGCGCATACCCCAAAAAAAGAGAATCCTTGTATAGCCACAGTACTACCTACCGAGCTGCGCGCTACCCCTGCACTTGAACTACCACTAGAGCCCGCAGCGCAACCTAATGAATCCTGTATAGATCATAAACTATTGATACAAAAAATAAAATCCATTTCAGAAAATTTAAATCATTTGACCATAAACGGTATAGTCTGCACGGAAGGTAACTTTGAACAGCTCATAACTACTTTATCCGCTAGCTTAACACCTTATGAGTTGGATCGTTTGCTAGAAAACCTGGAACCACTGATACCATTGGCTCATCAAAGGCTTATGAAAGTGGCTATAAAAAATGATTGTCGGTGGCATGAGGAGGCCATAGCTCATGAAATGAAGATTACACCCACCTCACAACTCACTTATACTGAGGAGTGTAAAGGAGGCTCAGTAGAAGAAGTAGTCTTGCAACATAAGGTCATGCAAAAAAAGAGTGAACCGATTACGGTAGTTCATCGTTCCCTTATACATAACGTAACACATCAGGGTAAAACCGTTCGTGGAACAAACGGCCCATTATTTGACCTACAATCTACCTTAACCCTATCGAATCTAGCCGATACCGCTCAAATCGATCGAAGTTCGACGACCGTACATGAAATAGATGAGGCATTTAACCCTTATTGGTTTTTATCGGAACAGCCATCGAGCAAACCCTTGGTATTAGAGGCCTATGGTATTGATACCGCTATCATTGATCAGCTTAAAAAATTAGACCAGTTGGACAAAATCTCCTATGATCTCCCAACTTTAAAAAAACAACTAGCTATGCTTAAATGCGCTTCTTTAATTACCTACCTATATAAAGTAGCAAAAAAAAAGGGGGTATCTTTTATTAAAGGTTCTTTTTCTATAGAAGACCAAGGAGAAAAGTTATATAACACCTTATGTCGATTAGGTAAACAAGCAACTAACAAATATTTCTACGACAGAAATCCTAAAGAAAGACGTTCTAGCCACTATACCCATTCAGAAAAACAATGTGGTTTAGACATAGTAGTAGAAGAAAACAGTGACCCTATAAACCTATTACCCAATAACAGACACCACATTTTACTCGGAAGTGTGGACAAAGGCAATAAAAAAGCCACTTTTATAAAGTGTGAAACCTATGGATTAGCTTCCAACTTTGACTATATCAGTCACGCCAATCAATATGTAAAATATAAGTTTAAAGGAAGAAAGCATAGCAATGCCAGAAGAGAGACCGACTTACCCCCTGATTTAGCGATTGCATGGCAAAATTATGCCAAAAACTTTAAGATAAAAGAGAAAATAATAAAAAAAGCGCCTGTCCACGATATAGTTAAGTTGCTAGAAGCACATAAGGACCATAGCACACACCACACTTTTCAATCTTTACAATCTATATTAGATAAATATGAAAAAAAACGTGGACCTCTTTATTTAATGACTGGAAATGAATTTATAATTCCACAAGAAACGACCTATATCATCTTAGAAAGGCTCGATAAAAAAGGGGTCTTAACCTTCCCTGAATAGGGAAGATGGCCTATTTTTTTTAGAAATTTATCTACCTTCATGGTATGTTCAAGGTTAATAAATCATTTTATCGTTTTAACTGCATCATACCATGTATAAAATACCTATAGGCGTTGATAATTTTCGAGAATTAGTAACAGGTGGTTATCTGTTCTGTGATAAAACCGCCATGATCGCTGAATTCTTGAGTAAAGGGGAGAAGGTTACTTTAATCACCCGTCCCCGTCGTTGGGGTAAGACCTTAAATATGTCTATGTTACAACATTTCCTTTCAGCAGAGGTAAATGGAGTCAGTACTGCTGGCTTATTTGATGACTTAGCTATTGGTAAGTTAGAAGGAGGTAAATATCTGCAGACACACCAAGGTAAGTACCCTGTGGTTATGCTAAGCTTTAAGGATGTTAAGGCAGATAGTTTTGAAAGGGCTTACAACAAAATATATAAGCTCATAGCTGCTTTGTATGGTACATTTGAATACCTATTGAAGAGTAAAAAACTGAATAGCGTGCAATTAAGATCCTTCCATGCTATAATAGATAAATCTGTTGATCAGCAAGATGTCGAGAATTCCCTAAAACTGCTCAGCGAATGTCTCTACCAACACCACGACCAACGGGTCTATATGCTCATCGATGAATATGATACCCCTTTAAACCAAGCTTATGGAAATCCCGCTTATCTAGAGTCTCTCGTAGAATTTATGCGTAACCTATTTAGCGAAGGTTTAAAAGGTAATAATGCTTTAGAACGGGGGTTATTAACGGGCATATTGCGTGTTTCTAAAGATAGTATGTTATCGGGCTTAAATAATTTGGAGACCTATACTATGCTAGATGAAGCCTATAGTAGCCATTTTGGTTTCAGTGATGAGGAATCAAAGACTCTTTTTGAGCGGCAAGGACTCTCTATAGACTTTAATCAGGTAAGGTATTGGTATAATGGGTATAGATCAGGCGGTTTTGTAGTCTATAATCCATGGTCTATCCTATTGTGTATGAATAGACGTGGCCATTTTGATGTTTATTGGGTTAACACTGGCAATAATGATTTGATTAAAAGATCTGTATTGAACTCATTTCCAGGTATAAAAAGTCAATTTGAGCAGTTGATGCAAGGCCATGCTCTGTCTGTGCCTATAGATAAGCATTTGTCATTTGATCTATTGGATAAAGATGAAACAGCCTTTTGGAGTCTTTTATTATTTGCAGGTTATTTAAAACAGGAAAAAAGTAGTTTAAGTCCTGATACTGATTTATATGAGTGTATGGTTAGTATACCCAATCATGAAGTATTTAGGTTATACAACCGCTTTTTTAAGGAGTGGCTGAGTAGTAAATTTGCCGATCGTACGCAATATGCATCTTTCCTGGACCATTTGGTATCTGGCAATGTGCCTCTTTTTGTTCAAGATTTAGAGGAGTTTTTAGTACAAAGTGTGAGTGTCTATGATACACCTAAAAAATCAGAGGGGTTTTACCATGGATTTGTATTAGCACTTATTGCTAGCTTACGCAGTACCCACTATGTAAAGTCCAATCGAGAAAGTGGCTATGGTCGGTATCCCCCATGAATGCATCTTCTACCATTTTTTTAAATATTTCGAATGGTACCCATTTAATTTCTGCAACCTCTTTTTTATCAAAATTTATATTTTTCTGTTGTGTATCATCCATATAACATACATATACATCATTAATTTGACGATCTATATAAGTAGGACTTAAGGTAGCATCTTGCCTAAATGAAAATAAAAATTCTATATCAAGTGCATGGGTGTGCACACCTAATTCTTCCATTAACTCTCTCTTAACAGCTGCATAACTATATTCCCCAGCATTCACATGACCAACTACAGAAATACTATATTTATTGGGATAATGATCTACATTTTGAGATCTTTTCTGAAGTAACAAATTTTCCCCTTGTTGATCGAAAACATAGAGATGTACTGCTCTATGGATAGCACCTTGTTCATGTACCTCTTTTATAGATAACGTATACCCTTTTCTTAATCCACAGTCATCCAATACATCCATATTATCATTATGCCTCACATTTCTACCCATCATTTCTTGTTTAGCCTTTATATTTCCTTTTATAAATTAATACAATATTACAAAATATTATTTAACAAATCAAATTTTTATATAAAAACTATCTAACTTTAGGCGCCATCAAAATAATAGAAAGATTTTTCTGTTGAAAAAGAGGGTATTTTATATAGTAAACGGAGTTTGTCTTGTTCTTGTTGCAATTGATGGTAATGTTCAATCTTGCTTGCAAACACATTATGCCCCAGTTTTTCTTGTAATGGAGGCATTTGTTCAGGTTTTAGGTGCACAGGTAAAGGATAAGGCTTGAGTAATAATGTGTCATAATAACTTCCAGCAGTCGATTTAATCAGCCTGTGGTTGGGATCTACTGTATATAACTTTTTTAAAAAACATAGAAAATAGGCTTGAGGTAGTTTTCGAAGTGCATTACATACAATTTCATTTCTTAATCCATTAAAACTATATTTAATGCCTACAAGTCCTACTTGAGGTTCAGGCAGAGGATTTTCTATCAACTGATAGGCATCTTCTATATAACAGTCAGGATGTTCATACAACATCATAAAAGCAGTACCCCTAATATGTCCTTCCAGTGTGTAATTGCGACAATAGTAAGATTGATTGAGGATGTCATCTACAGTCTTCTTAAAAGGTAGGGGATGTTTGGGCCAATGGAAATCTTTTCCTAATCTTTCCTCTTGCCAAGCTTTCCAGGTGGTTCCTTTTTGAATAGCGGCTATATACTTGTAAAGGGTATGAGGTAGCATATATTCTGCCATAATAGAGGATAAAAGTGCTATAACTTCAGGGCTGTGGTAGTTTTTGACTATGGGGTGATCTCCTGCTAAACGGTAGGCTATGCATAGCTCCAATAGGTCAAGGGGTATGGAGCCGTTTTTATACAGTTGGTTGCAATGGGTTACGATGTCTAGATAATCCTTTAAGTGGAGTTGTTCCATCCCATAAAGGGCAATTTTTTTGTGATCCAAAGCAATGGCTGGATTGGCTAGCAGCTGCTTGACATAGCTTTTATAGGCAAGGGGATAGCGATAGATAATTTCAAAATCTTTAGACCTAAACAGTTCAGTAGGCTCCTGCCACCCTGCTACTTTTTTAGCAATTGAATCTATTTTCTCTTCAAATGAAAGAAGGGTAGGCCAAGCGCAAACAGGCACCTTATTTTTTAAATAAAAGTTACCATTATGTGGCCGGTTGGCTTGGTGTACGATTTGTCCTACTCTATAACAGACAAAACAGAGCAAAAATAAAACTTTTTTAGTCAATGCAGTAATGGTTTAAATCAACGCCAATCCTTTCTTAATGCGACCTTATCCAACAATATGGAAAGTTTTCTTCCATAATATACTATTACAACGAGGATACCACATAGCATTAAGATGGTATCCCAATAACGGGTAACACCTATTGTTTCATGAAAAATAATGCGAGCACGCTGCTTTTTATGATTACCATAGGCTTGCTTATCTATTGTTGCTTTACCTGACTTAATATCTGCTATTCGTATTTTAACTTTGACAGGTACGTCTCGATTTGTAAGTATATGTTCTAACATTGACTGCAAAGCCTGATTTTTATAGTCCATGATTAAATGATTATACGCACCACGGTCGTTGTAACCATCCAAAAAAAAGTGATGCTTATCTGCCATACACCAGTATAATATATGGAATGGCAGTATACCTTTTAAATAGGCCTTTATGCATGTTGATACCAAATGTATATAATTGACTGCACCCAATTGCGCCATGGTTTGCAGTACGAGATCTGCATATTTCTCAGGATAGGTACCCTCTAGTATAGCTATTGCTTCTTCTATATAACAATCTGGATGAGTATATATAGCAATAAAGTTGTCGTATTGACTGAGCTCTCCCATACCTATGTAAGGGTCTTCTTGCTGATGTTTTTCTCTTTCTGTTTGTAGGATATAGTCAATCGTTTCTTTTAAAGTAATAGGGGCAGGAATATATGATTGTATTTGTTTAATATCAGTCTTATTACCGAGTTGTTTATTTTCAAATAGGCTAAATGGAAGTGTACCTTTAGCTTTTAAATCTATTAGCAAATCTATTACTGTTGGATGTGTACCATGTTCAACAAGAGGATGTTTATAAAGGGACTGACCCCCTAATAGGATAGCAAACAACGCTTTTTTTAAACGACCAGATGGATAATTTTTGTATACTTTATCAACAAAACAGAGGTAATCAACGAGTGGTAGTTGTTCCATAGCATAGACTACAATCTTTTTTTGTTCTGCTGTAAACCAACAACTATCTAATACAGACCAAATATGGTCGTAATAATATTTCGGATGCTGATAAATAGCTAAAAAGTCTTTAGACTGTAATAAATCACCAGGTTGCTTCCATTTACCCACTTTACATTCAATGGCAACAATTTTTTCTCCAAAAGTAGCAGGCGTGTATTTTCTACACCATTTTCCTGGCAAACGCTGAGAGGCAAAAGGTAGGTCAGGGAGACTTATAGAAAAGCCTCCCAACCCTACCACAAACGCAACTATACTTATAGCAATAATGTATGTCTTATTGGAAATTTGATAATTCCAGATATACTTATATATGCGATGCTTCATGTGAAAAATTTTAAGTATTTTCCTATTACATAACATTTCTTCTAGCTAAACTGTCAAATTAGACTGTCAAGTAAAACTCCACTAGCTCCTGTAAACCGCCTAAACAGGGGCCTTTCAGTAGATCTAAAGCCAAATGAACTCCTTACAACAAGGCCTGAAGCTGAATCTACAGAAACTGACGCCCCAAAATTGCCACCTTCAACCACAATACCAACATGGCCTGTATAAGGACATTCCGGTGTGGTTGAGTAGTCTTCGGCTACCACATCTCCTCTTGCTGGCTCACTAACTATACTCCAATCAAGCATATTTCTGTGAGGGTCCGCCCATTCCCGAACAAGTAGCGGCCGTTCAAAAAGTCGTTTATACCATTGCTCACTCGTGCTTCTTGTAGTTGCTTTAGCACCCACCGCTGCAATGACTTCACACACAAACAAGTTGCACTTATGCGTATCAGGACCAAAATATCCCCTACTAGAGCGATAAGCCCACTTATCTGACCCTATCTGATTTTCAGCTGTTAAAGCAATGGATTCAGGAATATCTAATATATCATCAGGGGAACAGCGAGATACTCCACCACCTCCTCCTCTTAACCCACCATTTCCAATATATACCCAGCCTTGTTGGTTGTTAGTGGGTAAGGTTACCTGTAGCTGGTTGTTTTTAACATGGGGTGCTGTTTCCAACAGTTGCTCCACTGTAAAGCCTTCTTCTATAAAGACAGCCATATCTATTACATGCTTAAAACCAGCCGGTAGTTTTTCTTCTACTTTGGCTACCCAACCGCTTGTTGTTTGATACAAAGTAACCTGATGCCCTTCACGGCTTACTAACTTGTGGGTAGCGTTGTCAATTTTATTTTCATTATACCTTTTAATAAATTTTGATCGATTACGAGGAATCAGATCCTCATCCATACCCAGTTGGTTTCCTCTATTACAGCCAGTAATAAACAATAAAACGATAAAAAATAGGGAGCTACTTAAATTTTTGATGGTTTGATTATGTAAATTTTTCATGACTTATTCAATTTAAATAGTTATGCAACAAAGACTATTGTTTTTAATAGATTAATGCAGTATTACAAAATATTATTTAACAAATTAATTTTTTAGATAAAAACTATCTAACTTTAGGCGCCATCAAAATAATAAAATAGGTTTTCTGTTGAAAAAGAATGGATGTTATATAACAAGCAGCGTTTTTCTTCTGCTTTGAACCTTACTGTATGTTGGCAACCCAAACTAATCCTTAGTTTGAGTGGCCAATAAAGTTGAAATCTTTTCATGATTTTCGTCTTTAAAAGATCAGGAGTCAATATTACGTTAGTATGCTACTGGTTTTTAACCAAAATTAACATTTGCTCTAAATAAACTTGACTAGCCTTGACTAGCCGGTCTTTGGATCTTGAATTGTATTTTTTTGGATTATAAATTTTATGGTTATGCATTACCTCACTATCGATCACCTTATTGTCTATGCCTCCCTCTTACTTACCTTGATTGTGGGCTTACGAGCGGGGCGAGGTATTAAAACCATCCGAGAATATGCCGTTGGCAATAAGATGTTTGGGACTGCTTCGCTGGTTTTTACCTATATGGCTACGAATTTGGCTGGGTCTGTTATGTTCAGTAATGGCGGCTTAGTATTTTCTGATGGTATTATTGTTACCTGTTCCTTTTTTGGGTTTTGTGTAGCAGAAATCATGGTCGGCATCTTCATTGCACCGAAAGCTACCTATTTTGGTGATTGTTTTACCATGGGGGATTTGATACAGAAATTTTATGGTCGTTATGCGGGTATTATTGCAGGCCTATTAGGTCTAATTCAAGCCACTTTGATTGCGGGCATGGAGCTAATTGCCATAGGCCTAGTTTGTGAATCTTTATTAGGGATCAAAGCCGAATGGGGCATTATTATAGGAGGCTTTATACTGGCCATTTACTCTGCGCATGGAGGTATTAAAGCGGTAGTTGCCACAGATATATTACAGTTTTTTACCTTAATGGCGGTTATTCCTATTGCTGCGGAAGTAGCACTCCACCGTGTAGGTGGTATGCAAGCGTTATTCAACCAGCTACCCCCTGAAAAATTAGCCATCTTTAGCCATGAAAAGTTCTCCTATTACCTGGTATGCTTTTTGGTATGGGGTGTTTTTCCAAGCTCTGTTATAGATCCTGCCATTATACAGCGGATGCTTATGGCGACAAATCCTATTAAATTACGTAGACAGTATTTTATTACAGCGCTACTGAATCCTATAACTCATATCATTACCATGCTGATTGCATTAGCTGGTTTCGTGTTATATCCTACGATGGACGCCAATAATACTATTCCCTATACACTCAGTAAAATTTTACCCATGGGTATCAAAGGATGTACAGCAGCAGGATTAATCGCATTAATTATGTCTACGGTTGATTCGTGTTTACATGTGGCTGGACTAACACTAATCCATGATGTCGTCAGGCCTTTATGCAACAAATCCCTTACATCCCATACAGAAAAACGTTTTGCACAAATGAGCACTGTAATTATCGGTATCATTACCATAGCTATTGGCTTGCATACGACAGATATATTTGGCTTGTTTTTAGGCGTATTGGAAACAACGGGACCTATACTCATGTTTCCCTTGCTCACAGGAATTATGGGACTTAAGCCAGAAAAAAACGCTTTTTATATGGCGATGTGCACAACCATTTTGGTCTGGGTCGGTTGCAAATGCTTTTTACCCGAAGCGTATGACTATTTATCGTTACTTATTACCATTGTGACCAATGGGGTAACCTTTCTTGGCACCCATCTTTATATAAATAAAAGATTTAAAACTGTTCAACGGCATAAGGAACAATACTTAAATACATTCACCCCATCTAGGCCTTTTTTCCAAGATCTCTTACCTAAAAACCTATTGGTTTATGTGCAACAACAATTGAAAGGGTACAACCCTCCTTATGTATTAGCTGGTATTTTTTGCTTGTTTAATTTAATAGTTCCCCATTTTCTATTGAATCAGTTCATCAAAGCACACACTAAATATTTGTTAGTGGCTCATGTTTTAGGTGGTGTATTATCTGTATTACTTATGGCCAAAGAAAAATGGACTCCATTTTTTCAAGCTAAATACCTACCTGCCTTGTTTTATTGGACCCTACTTTACTGTTTACCTTTTACCAGTACGTTGATGTTTATCCTCAGTGGAGGAGATAGTAACTGGTTGGCTCATTTACTGCTTTCATTGACCTGCTTGCTGGTATTGGTAGATTGGGGTATGGCCCTACTGCTCACTATATTAGGCCTTGGCCTAACCTTCCTTGTCTATCCTCATTTTGGACCTATAGATTGGGAATGGCACACTACTTCTGGTAATTTAAGAATGTATCAGCTGCTTTTTGCGCTGCTAGTAAGTATATTTTTTGCCCGCAGAAAACAGAGACAGATCCATCAGCTGGTGCAAGAAAAGCAACAGCTCTGCCAGTGTCATGCTTTGCGTGAAACAGACTATCTGCATCATTTACAATACCAAGCCTTAGAGAAAAAGCATCTAGAAATACAAAAAGAGCCACTGAGGCTTGCTAAAGAAGCTTTAGTTAATGTGGTCCAACACCATCCATCTGACGCCCCTTTAGCCCAGAAGGGGCTAGAACAACTGGACTCCTTTCTTACTTATTACAAGTCAAGTTTTTACCAGACGATGGATGCCCTACGCCTGCATATTAGCACTATACCTTTGACCGATCTCTTAGTTCAACTCAATAGCCACATTAATGGCGCAGAGCATTCAGA
>JAIETQ010000073.1 GCA_019744995.1 Amoebophilaceae bacterium | reverse complement strand
AAGTCTTATGCAAAAATTACAATTAGAACAAAAGTTAGGGCATAAACTGTCAGGTCAACAAATACAGTTTATTAAATTATTACAAATTCCTACGCCTGCACTTAACGACTATATTGCTAAGGAAGTGGCAGATAATCCACTACTTGATGATGAAAAAATCATGGAAGAGACCAAAGAGACCCTTCCTGCTATGGAAGAACTATATCCTGTTTATAGTGGTTCTGATTATTGTTTTAATCCCTTCAATAAAAAGCATTACACAATCGATCATCAAAATTCCTATGAAAACTGGAAGCCAGCTACCCTATCTTTTCAAGAAAGTTTAAAAGAGCAATTTGGGTTACTTAGTTTAGGTGAAGAGGACTATCTTATAGGAGAACAAATCATTGGCAGTTTAGATCAAAATGGCTATTTACATTATGATTTAGAAGTTATCGTACAAGATCTATATGTAAATCATCAGCTAGAAGTATCATTTGAAACAGTCCAAAAAGTATTATCAGCTGTTCAAAGTTTAGACCCTCCTGGTATTGGAGCTAGGAACCTGCAAGAATGTTTACTTATCCAATTGAATAGACAAAATAAGAAAGAGCCTACCATAGACTTGGCCAGACAAATTATAAGCAATTGCTTTGCCGCATTCACTAAAAAACACTACTCAGCTATGGTAAAAAAATTAATGCTTCCTAACATAGAGGCCTTAAAAAAAGCAGTAGCCCATATTTTAACCTTAAATCCAAAACCAGGATGGGACCATAGTATGGTAGAATCATCCAGCCATTTTCTTACACCAGACTTTATAATTATAGAAAATCAAGGAAAATTATCGGTTGATTTTTGCCATTATCCAACCTATAAACCCTCTTTAAATAAAAAATATCTCTATATGCTTGAAGATTATGAAAAGAAAGAAATCCACAATGAAACAGAACAAGAGATGGTTTCTTTTCTGAAAAAGAAAGTCCAAGATGGTAAGTGGTTTATGGAAGCACTGGTGAAACGGCGTCAAACCCTTTTAAAAACAATGAGCGCAATTGTTGAGTTACAACATAGGTTTTTTGTAGAAGGAGAAGAAGTAGCCTACTTAATCCCCATGATCTTACAACATGTTTCAGATAAAATCGGGATGGACCCCTCTACAGTTTCTAGGATTGTTAATCAAAAATCAGTGCAGGGAAGGTTTGGTATTTATCCACTAAAGTTTTTTTTCTCAGAAGGTATTAAAAAGTCTAATGGAGAAGATGTAAGCACTAAAGTGATAAAAAAACGCATATTAGAATTAATACAACAGGAAAACAAACAAAAACCTTATACTGATGAGCATATAGTAACCCTATTAACGCAAGAAGGATATGATGTAGCGCGTCGTACTATAGCTAAGTATAGAGAACAATTGAGGCTACCTGTAGCTAGATTGCGCAAGGGATTGACATAAACCCAACTACCAGTTTGTTTAATTACACATCATGAATAATTATGTATTAAATAGCCTATATTAAGTTTTTTATTTGTTTTTATAATTTTTTTTTGTAATATTTAGCCAATGATTAAAATTATTGGCTTGGTTTTTATTGAGTGCGTAAATTACCTTAATTTGTTTTGTTAAGGTGAGACGTGTTCCATGCTGGGTTATTGCCTAATAGATTTTTAAAAGTTGTCCTATTTTAATGCTAAAATTTATATGTTTATGAAAATTACAAGCAGATTACTAGTCGGTTTACTTATTACAAACAGCTTAACACCCGCTATTTATGCTGACCCTAACGAAACTATCTTTGGAGAAGGAGAAGAAAAAAATTGGTTTTTAGAAGAAGAAGAGCCAAAAACTAAAAAAGAACCAGTCGATACAGCAGCTCCTATGGAGATAAGTGGTGATATAGGCTTAGCGCCTGCTGTTAAGTATCAAGATGGAGAATGGGAGCTCAAGAATGGAATAAGTGGCAAGTTGACACTTAAAAGAAAGGTTCCTGTAACACCCTGTGGTAAATATGAGGCAGCCCTAGCACTATCCCTTAAATTGACAGATAAGGAGGTGAAGCTTGCAAAAGCTACAGCTACTATTGCAAAATGCATCACTATTGGCTACGGGTCGAGTATTTTTGTTTATGAAAAAAGCCATGCGGGATTATATGCCGCTCCATCTGCAGCCGCGTTGCAAATCAAGTTTAAACATAAGTTTAATGCTTTTCACTTAGGCTATTCAGTTGAACGTCCGGTTGCGTTGAAACTAGGATTGTTTGATAAAACAAAAATCTCGGAGGAGGATATTAAACAACGTGCAAACAAAGTGGATGACGTTAAAGATAAAAAAAGAGCCTTTCAAGTGACGGGAGATTTTCCCGCTGTTGGTTTGAGTGTTGGTGTAGTGAATGATGCATTGAACTATTGTTTAAGTGGTTTGGCGCGCTATTCTAATTATACGCACGATCCTAAGGCAGGTGATAAGCCAGATCCTAATCAAGCGGCAGCAGCAACTTCAAGCAAAGATACGCATTACCTATTCACTTGGGGAGCCAACTTAGGTCTTAACTATCAGGTTGTTCCTGATCAATGTTCCTTTACCGTGCAAGGATTTTATGTACATGGTTTGGGTGATTATATAGCTGGAGCTAAAGCCATTCAAAGTGATCCAGATCGTGAAGAAATGTGTGCTGCCTATTATGTGGATAAGAAACAGCATGCAATAACTCCAATAGATATGGTTGGTGGTGGAGGTATGGTAGAATTTTCTATAACACCTAAAATTGGAGTTGATCTATCTGGTTCTTACATAAAAGTATTAGGAGATGATGTAACAAATACAACTAAGCCAGGGGATTCTTTCCAAAGCACGTGGCATGGTGATTTAGGTTTTAGTTACAAGTTGCATAAACATTTAAGTATTTCTGCCGGATATGGAATGAAAAAAGAATACACAGTAGTTGATAAAAAAAGCGAAGGATTAGCACATTCAGTTTCTGGGGGTATAAATTTTAGTTTCTAAGAAGCATCATTTGAGGTGCTCTAAAAGTAGCACCTCAAATTCAACATTAAATAGATACAAATTATAAGTATGCAAAAAGTAAAAGCAAGTATGGTACTTGGCTTAGGGTTCATTGTCAGTAGTCTCATTGTAAGTTATACTTTTTTTGCTACACGTTTAGCCACAGGAAAGTACGTACAGGTAAAAGGGTTATCCGAGAGAGAACTAGATGCAACGGTTGGCATTTGGACGGTTCAGTTTGAGGTACTAGGTAATGATATCAATGAAGTTAGTGTAGAGATAAAAAACCAAACAGAAATTTTGGTTTCCTTTTTGTATGAAAATGGCTTTACTGCTCAAAATATTGTTTATGGGATACCTGAATTAGAGCATTTAGGCAGGTATCGTTCAGAATCTGCTTTTAAATATGGCTCAAAGATGACGGTTACGGTAGATACGCCAAATGTTTTGTTGCTCTATGAAACGGTTCAAAAATCTAAAGATTTAATAAAAAAGGGCGTTCAGTTAACCCGCTGTTGGCATGGGCTAAAGTTCCTATTTACCAAGCTCAATGATATTAAGCCATCTATGATTCAAGAAGCTACCTTAAATGCTAAGAAAGTGGCCGATCAAATCGCCTCTGATGCCAATGTTAGGTTAGGCGCATTGCACAATGCAACACAAGGAGGTTTTACCATAACAGATACACATATACCTACGAAAAAACAAGTTCGTGTAGTTATGCATATGACTTATGGTTTGCAATAGCCTAGAGGTAAGTTAGCATTATAACCCTTATGAATGGCCTTGACATTTTACTGATGATACTACTTGCTTGGGGAGCTTATAGTGCATTTAAAAAAGGTTTTATTACCGCATTGGTAGCCACTTTTTTATCCATATTAGGCTTTATAAAAGGGGTTCCTCTATTTTATACCCTGCTTCCTATGCTAGAGGCAATGCATAATCTAGTGTTGTTTTCCTCATTACTTCCCCTAGTGTTGGCCCTTGTAATGTTTCTAGTAGGTGGATTATTCATATATGTAACCACAAAGCTGATCAAATGTATCGTAACCATTACCTTATTAGGTATTTTTGACGGCATACTAGGCGGGTTACTTGGTTTTTTTCAATCCGCGTCCCTGATCAGTTTATTGATTTATTGCTACAATTGTTCTAACTTGGTTTTTCTATCTACGCTTATAGATAAGAGTACACTTGTTCCTATGTTAGAGCCTATTGTGCCTAAATTTTTACAAGTTGTTTTTTAGCCATTTTTTAGCCATTTTGTATCATCATCGTATAATACCCTTATAGTATGAAAAAGTATATCCCCAACTGTTTATCTATCTTCAACTTAATATCTGGTCTGATAGGTACAGTTCTAGCCTTAGATGGGCAGCTCGTACTGGCTGCATGTGCGGTATTTACTGGAACTATTTTTGATTTTTTAGATGGTTTTTTAGCTAAACTATTAGCGGCACAATCACTGGTTGGAAAACAACTAGACTCATTAGCAGATATTATTACATTTGGCATGGTGCCTGGTTGTATGATGTATATGCTTATACAGCAATATGAAACTTGTAAGTACCGTCCTTATGCCGCTTTATTCCTAGTGATCTGTTCTGCACTCAGACTAGCAAAATTCAATGTTGATGATAGGCAAACCCACCATTTTATAGGGATGCCTACTCCAGCTAATGCCATACTCATAGCTACATTGCCTATGATGATACATAGAGCAGCTTATCCTAGTTTAGTGCATTTTTTAACCCAGCCGCTTGTACTTCCTTTACTAACTATAGCACTGTCCTACCTATTGGTTTCCCCGATTACATTTATTGCCTTTAAAGTTAAAAGCATAGGTTTTTCAGACAACAAATTTCAATATATTTTCATCGTTTTGTCGATTATCTTGATAACTTTTATTAAGTTAGAGGGTGTTTTTTTTAGTATCTGTTTGTATATATTTTTATCTATACTATATACCTTTCAAAAAAAAGAAAAATAAGCTCGGTCCTATATGCCAGAAAAAATTTTAACAGGAGATAGACCCACTGGAAAACTACATTTGGGCCATTATGTAGGTTCTTTACAAAATAGAGTAGCCTTACAGCATACCCATGATCAATACATCATGATTGCAGATGTACAGGCATTAACCGATCATTTTGACCGTCCAGGAACCATCACTGAAAATATTCTTGAAGTTGCTAAAGATTATTTAAGCGTGGGTATTGACCCTAACCAAACTACTATATTAATCCAATCTAACCTACCAGAAATTGCAGAATTAACGATTTATTATCTAAATCTAGTTAGCCTAGGTAGGCTAGGAAGAAACCCTACCGTAAAAACTGAGATCCAGCAAAAAGAATATAAGGATAGCGTTTCTGTCGGGTTTTTCTGTTACCCGATAAACCAGGCGGCAGATATTACGATATTCCAAGCAGAATGGGTTCCTGTAGGGGTAGACCAGTTGCCTATGATAGAACAAACCAATGAGATTGTAAGACGTTTTAATAGGCTCTATCAGGTAGATTTTCTTAAGGAGTGCAAGGCTATGTTAAGTCATACCTCTCGGTTGATTGGTATAGATGGCAAGGCTAAAGCCAGTAAGACGCTAAATAATGCCATCTTTCTTTCCGATACCCCAGCAGCCGTCAAACAAAAGGTGTTTCAAATGTATACGGATCCCAACCATATTAAAGTGAGTGACCCTGGTTGTGTAGAAGGGAATGTAGTCTTTAGCTATTTAGATGCATTCCACCTGGATAAAGCAGAGGTGGAGTCTTTAAAAGCTCATTACAGACGTGGTGGCCTAGGTGATGTAACCATAAAAAACATATTGAATCATACACTTCAGTTGTTATTGGAGCCTATTAGAACCCAACGCGCCGCTTTGTCAGACAAAATGGTCCAGGAAATACTTCAAGCAGGTACCCAAAAAGCAGGTCTATTAGCTCAAAAAAACATGCAAACCATACGAGAAATTATGGGGATTGCTAAGAGATGGTTCTAATCGATGTTAGATACGTTTATTAACGTTTATTGTAATATGCTAAGGAAATTAGCTAGAGTGTTGCCATATATTCAAAAAAAAACCTTAACTTGCATCAAAGCAAGCCGATACGGTCAGCTCCTGCTTAACTCCCCCAGGTCTGGAAGGAAGCAAGGGTAGGGTGGTTGTAGCGGCGCGATATTCGGCTTGTTTTTTATAAAATATGAATCACCTATTCCATATAGAGCAAGCCGTGTTAGATGCTTTACCAAAGCTCTCTATTTTTTTTGCTGTAGTTCGTAATATCAATTTGAGTAAAGTGGACAAAAAAGGCATTAGCAAACTGCTTGAAGCATCCTGGAGTTTAGCTCGCGAGCAAGTCACTGCTTATCCAAATGTCCAGAGTCACCCCAATATTCTATTGTGGAGACAAGCCTTTCAATGATTGAAGGTTTCTACCAAGAAGTATACGAGCTCTGTGGAAAGCATGGCCAAGCGAACAACAAAAGTGGAGGCTAAGCCCTTTTCGATCAATCCATTCGTGGATTTATATAATGCATTTTCCTTGAAATGTTTATTGCCATTTGGTGGCTTTGATATGGCAAGTGAGGTCACTAAGATGCTCAGTTTGAGATTTTCAA
Organism: Amoebophilaceae bacterium; assembly: GCA_019744995.1. Lineage (GTDB taxonomy): Bacteria > Bacteroidota > Bacteroidia > Cytophagales > Amoebophilaceae > Cardinium. The sequence goes on along the minus strand of JAIETQ010000073.1, from coordinate 6,385 downwards.
AGGAGGGTGATGAGTTTATGGCTTTAGATGCTGATACAGCTATTGCTGTTCCACTTGGAGAGGTTCAATATGCATCTGGAAATACTGTGGTCACTCGCCACATCAATTGGAAGCAGTCAAAAGAAGGGCTTATTCAAGAGAATTCTGTCAACATTTGCTTTATGGCTGAGGTGCTGCATGGTTATCCAGAAAAAAAGTTGGCTGATATGAAGAGCGACTTCAAGCAATGCTGTGTGGATCTCCTAAATACAGAGCCTGAGTTATATTTCCTCAATGAAGCCAATCTTTCTATTACTTATTAATATTTATGGTAACCTTAACCCGCATCTAGGCAAGCCGATACGGTCAGCTCCTACTAACCCCCCCAGGTCTGGAAAGGAGCAAGGCTATATCTTATTTGTTCTCTAACAACCCTATAATTGCTAGAACCTTATTTTCCTTTGCTATGTCTAAGGTGGTTTTACCTTCCTGGTTGATTAGGCTCATCGTTGGCTTTTGACTATAATTGAGCAATGCCTTAACCATATCTACATTTTCTTTTTTAACTGCAATCATTAACGCCGTTTCTCCTTTACGATTTTGTATATCCAGCACGTTTATGCATGGAATCTCTTCACTGGAATTAAGAAGCATTTTTCCTACTCTATCTTGATAAGCAATATCTGCTCCTAATTTTAGTTGCTTTTCTATTTCAGATATTGCATCTAATATTATTGTTTCCCTATCGCCCCCTTCTAATGTTAGGTAACTGGATGTTACACTTAGTACTGCTTCTTGCTTAGCGCTTGCTCCTGATTCTACGCATATCATCCTAAGTCCTTCCCCATCTTCGATTTGACTTAAATCAGCTTCATTAGCATCTGATGGTTACTGTTTGAAGATTGGCAAGCACTGTGTAATAAGGCAGTAGTTAAAAGTCCAATTAGCGTATTGTTTTTGTTTATTATATGTTTCATTTATGTTGATTTGATTATTAAAAATAAAAGATAGGTATCACGATATCTATCCTTACTGAACCTTAAATTTTTTAATTTTATATTGATTATCATTTAATATAATTAATATCTAAGATTAATAAGTTCTTAAAAAGAAACCAATCCTATACTATGTAATATAAGTATTTTATGAGCATTATCTTTCTTTATGCCTATTTTTCAGCAATAAATAAAAATTATTTTCTAATCATTTTAGGTCCTCCTGCAGTAGGAAAAATGACTATAGGTCAAGAAATTGCTAAAGAAACTGGATTTGTACTTTTTCACAATCATTTAGTCATTGAGGCATTATTACCATTGTTTGAATTTAAAAGTGATAGTTTTAAAATGCTGCAGGCAGAATTTCGTACCAGGATATTTGAAACGTTTATTTCTTCTCATACAAAAGGGGTTGTTTTTACAATGGTTATGAATTATACGAGTGAAAAAGGAATCCAAGATCTCAAAAGATGGATAGATTTATTTGAGCAGCATGCGTATGAAATTGTAGTGGTTGAACTTCTATCTGACTTAGCCACACGCATGAAACGTAATACAACGCATAATAGATTAAAACATAAAGCTTCTAAAAGAAATATAGCATACTCTACTAACATCTTACTTCAAAATGAAAAAGAATGGTCTATGGTTTCTCCTGAGGGGTTTTTTACCCGCTATCGTTGGCTAAAATTAGACAATAATCAGATGGCTGCAAATGAAGCAGCAAATGTTATCATCAACTATTTTAATCTTCCGCATCCTCCCTAGCTCTGGAAAGAAGCAATCCTTTTACTACTAATCATCCAGTTTTAATACAGCCATAAATGCTTCTTGGGGGATTTCTACGGAGCCCACTTGTCTCATCCGTTTTTTACCCTTCTTCTGTTTTTCTAGCAATTTTCTTTTACGCGAAATATCTCCTCCATAACACTTAGCCGTTACATCTTTTCGGATGGCTTTAACCGTTTCTCTAGCAATGATTTTCACGCCAATGGCAGCTTGAATGCTGACCTCAAACATATGTCTCGGAATGATTTCTTTAAGTTTTTTACATAAGACCTTGCCTCGTTCATAGGCATTGTCTCGGTGTACAATAGCCGAAAGTGCATCTACTTTTTCATTGTGTAATAGGATATCTAGTTTAACCAAATCAGCCACTACAAACCTAGAAAACTTGTAATCTAACGAAGCATACCCACGTGATATGGTCTTAAGTTTATCAAAAAAATCAAAAACCACCTCGGCTAGCGGTAATTCAAAGGTCAGTTCGACACGGTCTGTGGTAAGGTAAACTTGATTTTTGAAAATCCCTCGCCTGTCCATACAAAGTTTTATAATATTACCTACAAATTCTGATTTGGTAATCGTCTGCGCTAAAATTAAAGGTTCTTCAATGTGATCAATGTTGCCTGGATCTGGCATATCGGCCGGTGCTTGAATAGCTATTCGGTTGCCTTTTTTATCGATAACATGAAACCGAACAGAAGGAACCGTGGTAATAATGGTAATATTGAACTCCTTTTCCAATCTTTCTTGGATAATTTCCATATGCAACATGCCTAAAAAGCCACATCGAAAACCAAAGCCTAAAGCAGAAGAAGTTTCTGGTTCCCACATCAGTGAGGCATCATTGAGCTTCAATTTTTCTATAGAATCCCTCAACAACTCATAATCTGTCGTATCTACAGGGTAAATACCAGCAAATACCATGGGCTGTACTTCTTTAAACCCTTGTAAGGCTATTCCAGTAGCTTGGTCCTGTTTATCTACATGGGTAATCGTATCACCCACTTTTACCTCATTGGCATTTTTGATGCCAGCGATTACATAGCCTACATCGCCTGCTTGGATAATTGTTTTGGGTACTTTCTGTAATTTTAAAATGCCAATCTCTTCTACCTTATAATTTAGATCGGTACTGATAAATTTAATCGCATCTCCTTGTTTTAATGTGCCATTGAACATACGAAAATAGACTTCTACACCACGGAATGTGTTGTATACCGAGTCAAAGATCATAGCCTGGAGGGGAGCCTTTCTATCTCCTTTTGGAGGAGGAATATCTCTTATAACCGCTTTAAGGATTTCATCAATGCCTATGCCTTGTTTGGCACTAGCAGCGATAATACTTGCTCTAGCACATCCTATTAATTCTACAATTTGATCTTTTACCTCTTCTGGCATAGCTCCGGGTAAATCAATCTTGTTAAGCACCGGAATGATGGTCAAGTTTTGTTCTAAAGCCAAATAGAGATTAGAAATCGTCTGAGCCTCTATCCCTTGTGAAGCATCTACTATCAGCAATGCACCTTCGCAAGCAGCAATAGAACGCGAGACTTCATAGGTAAAGTCTACATGTCCAGGGGTATCAATTAAGTTAAGTATATACGCTTGATCATCATATAGATAATTCATTTGTATGGCATGGCTTTTAATCGTAATACCCCGTTCACGTTCTAGGTCCATGTTGTCTAAAACTTGATTTTTTTGCGCCCGTATATCAATGGTTTTGGTTGCCTCTAATAAACGATCTGCTAAGGTACTTTTACCATGATCTATATGTGCGATGATGCAAAAATTTCGAATATTTTTCATTGAACCAGATGGTTAAATTTATGTTGTAATATAAAGTCAGTTGGGGGTAGCTTTGCGCCAGGTATAATTTCCCCAAAGATTAAGTACCAAATATACGATTTGAAGTAACGCAAAACCATATAAGTTGAGCTTAAGAAAAATAAAAAAATAACTGATAGAAATAAATATCCATAAGATCCAAGTTTCTAATTTTTTTTGCACCAAAAGCCAGGTAGCTATAAGGGAGAAAATCGCATTCCATCCATCTAGGGTAGAAAAATTTTTTTGCCCTAGGTAGGATAAAACAAAGCTCAGTAGATAAGCCGCAAGGCTGCCTATGGTTACCATGCCATAGCATATTTTTTTTTTCAAACGAGTAATAGCCGGTTTGGGTTGGGTATGGGTAACCCAGACCCAAACATAGATGCCATAGCTATGTAGGCCTATCATAAGCATAACGAGCAAGCAGGATCCATATAGGGCTTCGCTATACAAAACATATAGGCTAAAAAAAGAAGAAAATAGGGCAAAAAATCGCGCAGAAAGGTGTTGTTTAATGTCAGCATATAACGATACTAAGGAGCATACTACACTGATATACTCCATTAACCTTATAGAGGGAGAGGGTAAGGGCATCATTTTAGTCGTTTATAAGGCTTATATTTTAGCTAAAGCGGTAATACCTCCTTTGATTTTATCTCCTACTGCTACTTGAATAGTGGCGTCTAAAGGTAGATAAACCTCAGCTCTTGAACCAAATTTAATAAAACCACATTTTTGCCCCTGTTCTATTACGTCACCTTCTTGAAAATAAAACTTAATGCGACGAGCTACAAAACCAGCTAGTTGTCTAAAAAGAATGTGCTGCCCCTCGTCATTTTTTATCACAACCGTTGTTCTTTCATTATGTGTACTGGCTTTTGGATGAAAAGCTACTAAATATTTTCCTGGGTGGTATTTAAAGTAAACAATTTTTCCAGACATAGGAAACCTATTCACATGCACATTAAAAGGAGACATAAAAATACTAATCCTAATGCGATCTTCTTTTAGATATTCCTCTTCATATACTTTTTGAATGCCAATAATTTTGCCATCGGCTGGCCCTAATATATATTGATCATACTTATGAATAATGCGATAAGGATCTCTAAAAAAATAAATCAACCAAAAATAAAAAGCACCACTAACAATTACAAACCCGATGGATTGGTGGTAGCTGAATACTGATTTTTGTGCAACAGCGTAGTATATAAACAACAATACGCATGGCGTCCAGATTAAAATTTCTTTTCCTTCTTTATGAATTTTCATAACTTTTTAAACATTAAAACGACCCCTTACCTCTAAGTTATAGACTTACTTTTAGGGAAACATCGCTAAAGTCGGTATATACTACCTCATTTTCTTTATTACTAACATACAACAAATTACTTAAAAATAATTAGGATGGGGGCAGGTTATGATTATCCACCTGACTGAGGGGAAATTTACGCATATATTTATTTACGGCTTCTTTTACGGCTTGAATTTGCATAGGATCATCCATATGTTTCAGTAGATGATCTATCCATTCTACGATTAATAACATATCAGCCGCTACCAATCCCCTAGTGGTTACCGCAGCGGTTCCAAGTCGAATGCCTGAAGTCACAAATGGAGAAGTAGTATCAAATGGAATTAAATTTTTATTCACCGTAATGTCAGCTTGTTCTAGCACAATGTCTGCCTGGTTACCTGTAATATTTTTAGGAGATAAATCTAATAAAAAGAGATGGTTATCGGTTCCATCAGAGACAACTTTATACCCTTGGTCCATAAATCCTTGTGCCAATACCTGCGCATTCTGTTGTACTTGTAGGACATACGCTTTGTAATCGCTAGTCATGGCTTCATGAAAGGCAATCGCTTTAGCTGCAATGATATGTTCTAAGGGGCCACCCTGTGTACCAGGGAAGACTGCTGCGTCTAATAAAACTGACATCGGCTGCAGCATACCCTTTGCATTGGTTTTACCCAGCGGATTTTCAAAATCTTTTCCCATTAAAATCATCCCCCCTCTAGGTCCCCTTAATGTTTTATGGGTAGTCGTGGTTACAAAGTGACAATAAGGAAAAGGATTGTTCAGCAACCCTTGACTAATAAGACCACAAGGATGTGCAATATCTGCCCATAACAAGGCGCCTACTTCATCTGCAATGGCACGCAACCTGACATAGTCCCAATCGCGACTATAAGCAGAAGCACCACAGATGATCAGTCGTGGTTTTTCTAGGGATGCTTTTTGGGCTACCTCTTCCCAGTCAATACGTCCCGTATCCCGGTTGACACCATAAAAGCAGGCATTATACAACTTACCAGAAAAACTTACAGGCGAACCATGGGTGAGATGACCGCCATGGGCTAAATGGAAGCCCAGAATTTTATCTCCAGGCTGCAAAACTGCCATCATAAGCGCCGCATTGGCTTGTGAGCCAGAATGAGGTTGTACATTCACCCACGCTGCACCGAATAAGGCCTTAGCCCGCTCGATAGCAAGAGATTCTATCGCATCAACTACATGGCACCCCCTGTAATAACGCTTTCCTGGTAGCCCTTCGGCATATTTATTGGTGAGCACACTGCCTGCTGCAGCCGCTACCTGTGAGGAGACAAAATTTTCAGAAGCTATAAGCTCTATACCCTTTTGTTGACGGTCTTTTTCTGCTGCTATAAGTGAAAAAACAGATAGGTCTTTTGTGATCATTTGATCTTGATTTTCTTTGTTAAACAATGGAATTAATCCACATCTACACCATCTCTACAAGCAATAAAAGTTTTATAAACCTTTGGATCTT
>JAIETQ010000051.1 GCA_019744995.1 Amoebophilaceae bacterium | reverse complement strand
GCTCATAATAAATAGGTATAAATGAATAACAGATCAAATATAATATATTTTTGCCATTTTATGACGACACTATCTAGAGCTACCCAGTTGCTGGCGCTGCTGCTGCTTTTAAACCACGACTCCTGCGGAGGGCAGTCACCTGGTGACACTACTAACTGCGGAGAGCATTTACCTGAGGGTATATCTGCCCTCAGCAGGAGTGGCCGTTTGGCCCAAATCAATACCGGCGAAGGCAAATCCCTGATTGTGGCCATTTTGGCTGCCATTCATGGCCTCCAAGGCAAAAAAGTAGATGTTGTGACCACCTCTACCCAGCTCTCTATACCCGAAGTCAAGAAGCAGTCTCCCTTTTTTGAGCTATTGGGGTTAACCGCAGCCGAAAAATTTATGTGTCGCTCCGGTACTCGAATCCTCACGTACATTTGAGTACGCTCCGGTTCTGCGTTCCGTGGCTCCTGTAAATTCCTCACCATAAGCGCATTTTACAAGAGCTCTATTATTGTTATCACCTAACAAAGGATAAGGATGGATATGCTCTTCCTGCCAAACAGCATTACTGCCAACTAGGTGGTCGGCTGTAAAGCCGCTTTCAAAGATTACGGGGAGCTGTTGATCGCCGATAACCACAAAGCAACCTTGTCTGTCTTGTTTAAAGTGTAAAGTCGTGGCTGAGGGAAGCAGGGGATGGGCTATATTAAGTATGCTCAGGTTTTCCGCGCTTTGGCGCTTATCGTGCATTTTCAATGATCTCGATAACTCCACAGCTTCTACTGCTTGTAGAGGCGCTTGGAGCGCTACTGTTTGGGAAGATAATGGCGTTTCTTCCCGCACACGCCAATGGCTAGGACTACCACAACTGCTCAATAGGTGACTAAACAGTAATATATGCGCAATAAGACGCCTGCAGGGAAAGTGTTGCATAAAATAAACTTTATTAGAACTTTTAGAATATAGTTAATTTATTTTACAAATGCAAATTTTATACTAAACTTAGTAGTTGTTTTATTAAATATAAGATCTAATAAAACACAACTAGACTTACGTTTCTTATACCCCTTTGCTTACACTTTTTTTTCTGCAATGGATGGGTAGCCAAATTTTTCCAATAGCAGCTTATTTTTTCTCCAATTTTGGGCAAGTTTAACATGTAGCCCTAGAAAGATTTTTTTTTGAAAAAACTGTTCGAGTGCTATTCTAGCGTTAATGCCTAGCTGGTTTAAGCCACTCCCTTTTGCTCCTATCAAAATACCTTTTTGTGTTTGGCGTTCTACATATATAATAGCTTGAATTTTAATCAAGTTTTCCATTTCTTTAAAGCTATCTATGGCTACTTCTACACTATACGGTATTTCTTGTTCATATTGTCCTAATATTTTTTCACGTATTATTTCTTGTACAAAGAAACGCTCAGGCCTATCGGTTAGGGTATGTGCTGGATAATAAGGAGGATGTACAGGAAGCCATGCTATAATTTTTTCTAACAACTGCGCTATATTTATACGTTTGGTAGCCGATATAGGTAAGAGATGCAAGTTTGAATTATGGTGCAATAAATCAGCCATCACCTGATCTAATTGAGCAGGTGAAACCAAATCCATCTTATTCAATACCAACAAAGTAGGCTTATCATATACCGGATTTTCATTCAGCAGTGAAGCCGCATCTTTTAACTCTTTTACATTGACCAACCAAATGATCACATCTGCACTTACACAAGCCGTAGTTACCGCTTTCATCATGGCCGTTTGTAAGGGGTAGGCTGGTTTAATAATGCCAGGCGTATCGGTATAGATGATTTGAAAATGCTTTTCTGAAACAATGCCATGGAGCCCATGTCGTGTGGTTTGTGCCTTAGGATTAGTAATGGCTAGTTGTTCCCCTAGTAATAGATTCATTAAAGTGGATTTTCCCGCATTGGGCTTGCCAATGATAGCCACAAATCCAGCCTTGTAGTTGCTGTTATCCATAAAAAAAGATTCAATAGGTTTAAAGTATTTGTAATATTACAAAAAAAATGGTTACTTTGTGTAAGTCAGTTGGCTTGTATAAGTATTATCGCGGGGTGGAGCAGTTGGTAGCTCGTCGGGCTCATAACCCGAAGGTCACAGGTTCGAGTCCTGTCCCCGCAACTTCCCCTTCTTAATTACACTGCCCTCTAATTGGTTATTAGCATGTCTACTTTTTACAAAAAATTACCTAGTAAACCCCGAAACCTTATTTTTGGCTTTAGGCCAGTGATAGAAACGATACTTGCTGGTCAAACCATTGAAAAGATCTTTATTCAAAAAGGACATAAATTATTGCTTTCCAAGGAATTTTCTACCCTTATAAGGGAACGAGAGATTCCTTATAGTTATGTTCCAGTTGAAAAGCTTAATAAACTTTCGAATCAAAATCACCAAGGGGTAATAGCCCTACTATCACCTATTGATTTCACCCCTTTAGAGGTTATGATCCCCACTATTTTTGAACAAGGGAGAGTTCCTTTAGTGGTCGTGCTAGATGGAGTAACCGACGTGCATAATTTTGGTGCCATTAGCCGTACCGCACGTTGTATGGGGGTAGATGCATTAGTTATTCCTACTCATAGCAGTTCCTCCCTATCGGGGGCGGCTATGAAAACATCAGCAGGGGCATTGGCAAGCTTACCGATTTGCCGTGTGGCTGATATAAGTGTAGCGTTAAAGTATCTACAAAATAGTGGCTTGATGGTGGTTGCTTGCTATGAAAAGGCAACACAAGTATTGTATGACATAAATTTAACCCTTCCCACTGCCTTAATCTTCGGTAGTGAAGGAGAGGGGATAGATGCAGCAAGCCTTAAATGGGTTACCCACCATAGCAAAATCCCCATGCAAGGGCCTATAGCTTCTTTAAATGTTTCTGTTGCAGCTGGCATTATGCTGTATGAAGCATTTCGGCAAAGAATTTTATGATTTTTGATTTTTTATGGAAAATGTTATTGCAATTGTTGGCAGGTCTAACGTAGGAAAATCTACTTTCTTTAATAGATTGATAGAGGAAAAAAAAGCCATCATGGATGGTTCCATGAGTACCACCCGTGATAGACATTATGGTTACGCACAGTGGGGGAATAGACGTTTTACAGTAATTGATACGGGAGGTTATATCCAGGGAACTGATGATATTTTTGAAGTAGGCATTCGTGAGCAAATCCAATTGGCCCTCAATAAGGCTAATTTGATATGCTTTATGGTAGACTGTAGAGAGGGATTGACAGAGTTAGATAAAGAATTTGCTCAAATTCTACGTAAAGTCAATAGCCCCGTTTTTTTAGTAGCTAATAAATCAGAAAGCTTACAAGCGGCGATGGTTGCGCCTAGTTTTTATGCATTAGGTTTTGGAGAACCCTTTCCTATATCCGCTGTTAATGGTATGGGCACAGGTGATTTGCTTGATGCTATGTTACCCTATTTAAAAGAAGCCCCTGTTTTAGATCCAGACCAGGAAACTCCCCCTAGATTTACCATTCTAGGCCGCCCTAATGTAGGCAAGTCTTCTTTCTTAAATGTGTTATTGGGTGAAAAAAGAAGTATGGTAAGCACCACGGCAGGTACTACCAGAGATGCTATTGATACGGAATATAATTTATATGGCAAACATTTTATCCTTACCGATACGGCTGGTATTAGAAAAAAAGCCAAAGTAGACAACCCTATTGAATTTTATTCTGTGTTGCGTGCCATAAAGTCCATGCAAGACTCCGACGTCTGCTTGATCATGATAGACGCTCAACATGGTATAGAAGCACAGGATGTTGCGCTTATTGCCTTGGCACATCGCCATAAAAAGGGGATGGTTTTGCTGGTCAATAAGTGGGACTTAACCGATAAGGAAATGATAACCGCTGATGCTTATAGAAAGCATCTTTTAAAGAAACTAGCACCCCTTGATTACTTGCCTATTCTGTTTATATCTACGGTAAAAAAACAGCGCATTTATCAAAGCATTGAGCAAGCTTTAGCGGTTTATCAAAATAAAATAAAAAAAATCCCAACAGCTGAACTCAACAAAGTGATGTTGCCTATCATTGAAACGACGCCGCCTCCTGCTGTGAAAGGTAAATATATCAAGATTAAATATTGTACCCAAGTGACTAGTCAGGCGCCTACTTTTGCTTTTTTCTGTAACCACCCGCAGTATGTTCAACCCAATTATAAAAGTTTCTTGGAAAATAAAATCAGATCCTATTTTAACTTCGAGGGGGTACCGGTCCAAGTAATTTTTAAGAAAAAGTAAGGGCTGGTCCATGACCTCCACGACTCGTGCATTTGGCCTCTACGCAGAAAATCTTGCGGCGCGTTATTTAGAAAATAAAGGATTTAAGATTCTACATCAGAATTTTCGCTACAGGCGTTATGAGATAGATCTTATTGTTTATAAAGAAGCACTCATCGTCTTTGTAGAAGTAAAGGCGCGTAAAAATGATTTATTTGGCTGTCCAGAGACCTTTGTTAACAACAAAAAAATAAAGGCCATTCGACGAGTTGCGGAACATTATCTCTATATAAAAAAATACAATCGCCCCATACGTTTTGATACCATAGCTATTATAGGCAATCAAAACGAGGGGGTGCAGCTTATGCATTTTGAAGATAGTTTTTATTAAAGGTTTTAACTCAAAGTTACCGTATGAGAACGCCCCCCCTACAGTAACTGTTATTACTCTACACCGGGCTGGTATCCTTAGGGCTCCACAGCATAACTTGGCTCAGGTTGACCTGTGGTCATTTGAGATAAAACAGGAATTTGGAGATGTTTTGCCATGACTCTGCATATATCGTCTAGTTCTCCATCATATTCTTCTTTAGTTTTCCTTAAAGACTTACATTTACTCTTAGATTTTCTCTCCTCAGCAATCTTAATATTCTCCTCCGCCAGCTCTAACCACCTCTTGCCTAGCTTAATCCTCGCTTGCAACTTTCCTCCAAGCGCTGCTTTTTGATTTCTTCTCCGGTTCTGCATGTGAGAACCCCAAAGCAGCTTTTTGAACCCGTGGGCTTTATTACGCCTCTCCCAGTTCTCTTCGTCCTTTGCTCTCTCTATAAGGCGTTTTTCATATCCTCCATCAAAAAACCCTCCCTTGCATTTTTTTATACAAGCGTCAGCCTCTGCTAGATATTTTTCTGCTTTCTCTTTTGCCTCTTTTTTCGAAGTAGCTTTTTTCAATTTTTTTGCCTTCTTTAATCTAACCTTGTCTGCTTGGTTATCCTTGTCTAGCGCTTGTATTCCCTGGTCATCCTCGTCTAGCTTTTGCGTTTCTTCCTTACGCATTTCCTCTGACTTTTCATCACTAGGTGATAAGTCTTCTGTTGGCGCACTAGGCTCATATGGTGGTGGATATTTTGGTAGCTCACTAGAGTCAGGCGGCGCAATAGTATATGGTGGTGGATTAATATGATATGGTGGTGGATTAATATGATATGGTGGTGGCTCATATGGCGGCGCATTAGGATCATATGATGGCGGATTAAGCACAGAAGCAGTCGGTAGAGTAAGAGTAGGTAGTAGCTCAGCAGGCTTCTTACAAAAAAGATTGGCGGCCATCATCCAGGGTAATAGGAGGACGAAGAGCATACTTTTGTATAAGGATCTAGCTTTAGGTTGAAATAGATATAGAGATTGCTTGTCTAATAACTCCTTTATTGGTTTGTGCATAAAATTTATTTTTTTATCTGCTTGCGGTCTTGGATTTAATGGCAGCTTATTATCAAAATAATAATGATTAATTTGAAATTATGCAAATTATAGTGGCTGATATATCATTTTAGCTTAAATATGATTAAAAATTTTGTAAAAAGAGTGATAGAATGGTATATTTAAAAATATATGTTGTCGCTTTTAAAGCTACATAAAATGAATTCTCAGATAGTTACCTATAAAAATGGCAGGGCATAGTAAATGGTCAAATATCAAGCGCAAAAAAGGCGCGAATGATGCGAAAAAAAGTAAAATATTTACCAAACTGGTTAAGGAAATAGGCATAGCTTCTGAACAGGGAGGAAGCGACCCGGCTTTTAACCCGAGGTTGCGTTTGGCTATCCAAAATGCAAAAGGAGCTAATGTTCCTAAAGACTCTATTTTACGTGCTATTAACAACCCAACAAAAGATCAAAAGGAATATAATGAGGTTACCTATGAAGGATATGGCGCGCATGGGGTGGCTATTATGGTGGTTTGTATGACGGAAAAAATTACCAGAACGGTAGCCAGCGTACGTGCTATATTTACTAAACATGGAGGACGGTTAGAAAAAAATGGGGCGATTACTTTTTTATTTGATCATAAAGGTTGTTTTACAGTTGCTGCGACCGATGTGCAAAACGAAGATGAACTCATCTTAACACTCATAGATGCAGGAGCAGAAGTCATAGAAAGTGATGATGAAGCAGTGGCTCTACATATTACTTGTGCCGTAGAAGATTTTGGAAGGGTACAAAAAAAATTGGAACAATTGGGTAAGGTACCCAATTATGCTGGCCTGGATTATATCCCCAATACCTTAGTGGAGTTAAGTGATGAGCTGTTACCGAAATTGATGAAGCTTATAGATGCATTAGAAGAAGATGATGATGTGCAGAAGGTATACCACAATATCTCTATTGGAACAGATCAGGAACATCTGTTGGGTTAATATGATAAGAATAGGCATCCTCTCAGATACACATGGTTGGCTTGATAAAAAAGTATGGAGACATTTTGAATCCTGCGATCAAATATGGCATGCAGGAGACATAGGCAGTACAGCCATTATAGAAGAACTAGCGCAGTTCAAACCACTCAAGGCAGTATATGGAAATATAGACGACCAAAATGTACGCAGCATGTGCCCCGAAGACCAACGGTTTGTCTGTGGCGGGTTACACGTATGGATTACCCATATAGGGGGGAATCCATCGCTATACCATCCGCGTATTAGGACTGGTTTGGCTAAACAAATCCCTGATCTTTTTGTATGTGGCCATTCCCATATCTTGCGTGTGATGCATGACCCTAAACATAAACCTTTGCTTTATTTAAATCCTGGAGCAGCAGGCAAACATGGCTTTCACCATATGCGTACCCTCCTCCGTTTTGAAATTGTTGAAGGCAAAGTATGCCACCTAGAGGCTATTGAGTTGGGCGTAAGGGGACAATTAACTTAGGGAGTAAGCTTATATTACACAAGCTCTTTTAAATTGGCAGCTTGAATAATCTTTATCTTAAAAGGTTTGACCAATTTTTCTGTTTGAGTCGCTATAAAAACCGCTTTAAAGCCTAATTTTTCAGCCTCTGAAATTCTATGTGCTAACCTTGGTACTGATCTAAGTTCTCCACCTAGTCCAACTTCTGCTATAAAACAACTGGTATGTGCAATAACGGTATCTTTTAAAGAACTAGATATGGCCATGCAAACGGCTAAGTCTAAAGCAGTATCTTCTACCTTAAGTCCTCCAGTAATATTTAAAAATACATCCCGATCATTGGTGCGTAATCCAGCTCTTTTTTCTAGCACCGCCAACAGCATAGTCAGTCGTTTTAGTTCATATCCAGTAGTATTTCTTTGTGGGTTCCCATATTTGCTGGCTGTGATCAAAGATTGAATTTCAATCATTAATGGCCTTGTCCCCTCTAAACAAGCGCCAACTGCAATACCACTTAAGGCATGTGCTTGTTGAGAAAGTAGTATAGCAGAAGGGTTGGCTATGGGATGTAGCCCCTTGGATTTCATCTCATAGATGGCTAATTCTGAAGTAGCACCAAATCTATTTTTAATGGTTCGTACCATCCGGTATAGGAAGCGCTTATCTCCTTCAAATTGCAATACCGTATCAACCATATGTTCCAGCAATTTTGGTCCTGCTAAGGTTCCTTCTTTATTGACATGGCCTATTAAAAATATAGCTACCCCTGAGCTTTTGGCATAATAGAGTAGCCTAGTTGCACAAGCTCTAATTTGACTGATACTTCCTATGGTACCTTCTTCTGTTTCACTATATAAAGTTTGAATAGAATCGATAATCAATAGGGCAGGTTTTAGCTCCTCTGCATGGTTAAGTATAGCTGCTAAATCGTTTTCCTGTAAAAAAAAGCAGTTGGAAGCATGCAATCCTATACGTAAAGCGCGTATTTTGATTTGACTTTCTGTTTCCTCTCCAGATACATATAAAACCGTAACATGGTTGAATTGTAAGGCAATTTGTAATAAAAGGGTTGATTTTCCAATACCTGGCTCCCCCCCTAGTAATACCAAAGAGCCTGGCACTATACCATTACCCAATACTCTATTAAATTCTTCATCTGTAGAAAGTAGGCTAGAATGGGTCGTGAGCTGGATATTCTCTAAAGTTTTGGGCTGATTTTTAGGAAGCTCCTTTTTAGAGATGGAGTGAATTACATTCCACATTTGACAACCATCACACTTGCCTTGCCATTTAACGTAAGCTACTCCGCAGTGGGTACAAACATATGCCATAGTATCACTCCTCTTTTGCTAACAGCTGGTTACCCACTAGGTACATATAATTAAAAGCTTCTTCATATTCATTTTTAATTTTACCTTCTAAGACAGCCTCTTTTATCGCTTGTTTAATTAATCCTATGGTTTTGCAAGGCTTTAAATGGAAGGTGTTCATAATGAGTTCTCCAGTGATAATGGGTTGAAAGTTTCTAATTTTGTCGCGTGCTTCTACATCTAAAACTTTTGCTTCGACTCTGTCAAAATTAGCTAAATATTGTGCTACCTTAATGGGGTTCTTAGAGGTAATATCTGCTCTACATAACAAAAATAAATCCTCTAGATCATCTCCAGATTCGTATAAAAGACGTCTTATGGCACCATCTGTAACTTGTTCTACCAATGCTATAGGGCGCAAATGTAATTTAACTAATTTTTGAACATAGCCTAAAATTTCTTTGTTAGTCGGAAACTTCATTCTTCTAAAGATCTGAGGCACCATTTTAGCCCCTAAATCCTCATGGCCATGAAAAGAAAAGCCCTGTTTAGGACTAAACTGTTTCGTTAATGGTTTGGCTATATCATGGAAAATAGCTGCCCAACGCAACCATAGTTTAGAGGAACTGGCAGAAACATTATCTAATACCTCGAGGGTATGTATAAAATTATCTTTATGAGAGTGGGTGCCCACTTGGTCCCTTCCTGCTAAATTTGCCATTTCTGGGAAGATAACTTCTAGTATTTTAGTCTTAAATAAGAGTTGAAAACCATAAGAAGGTTTGTGCGCAGCTATAATTTTATGCAATTCTTCTGTAATACGTTCTTGAGAAATAATCTTTAATCGATTACGTACCATAGCCATAGCCCCTAAGGTTTCTTCTGCTATATTGAAATTCAGCTGTGTAGCAAACCGTATAGCCCTTATGATGCGCAAGGGGTCATCAGAAAAAGTCTGTAAAGGATCACAAGGGGTCTTTATGATACCATTTTCTAAATCTTTCTGACCATTAAAAGGGTCTAATAATAAGCCATATTGGTTTTGGTTTAAGCAAATAGCTAGTGTATTGATGGTAAAATCTCGACGCATTTGATCATCGTCCAGTGTACCTGGTAGTACACTGGGGTGGCGAGAAGTAATACAATAAGACTCTTTTCTAGCCCCTACAAATTCAACCACCCACCCCTTCCAATTCAACATAGCTGTACCAAAAGTTTTAAAGGTAGTAACCTCCAATTTATTATCTAAGGATGCCGCAACCCGTTGTGCCAATAGCATGCCATCCCCAACACAGACAATATCAATATCTTTCGAAGGACGGTTTAAAAAAGCATCACGTACAAACCCACCCACCACATAGGCCTGTAATTGCAGATCATCTGCAACGGCTCCAATGGTATGCAATAGAGGATGATCTAGTAAGGTTACTATCTTTTGTAGGGCACAAGGATCCGCAGGTGAGACGGCTAAGGTAGTAGACTTTTTAGCTATTTTCATGGATGATTTTTTGGATTATAGTGGCTCTAAACCTGGTAGTTTTCTATCTGCAGCAATATAGGCAAGTAATGAACCTCCCCCTGTGGAAATATGAGAAAATTTATCTGCATATCCCAACTGTGTAACAGCAGCAGCCGTATCTCCCCCACCAATAATACTGTACGCACCCTGTTCCGTAGCTTTGGCTATCGCATGCGCTACAGCTGTTGTTCCAGTAGCTGCTTGTTTCCATTCAAATATGCCCATAGGACCAGCCCATAATAGGGTCTTAGCACTTACAATTAGGTCAGCAAAATAGGCTTGAGTAGCCGGACCAATATCTAAGACATGATGGTCTGATAACATATCGCTTAGCAGCGTAAGCTGAGTCGGAGCCTCTTTATCCAGTGATAAAGCACTGATGACATCTGTTGGCAGATGTATGGAACAGTTTTGGTGTTGATCTAGTCTAATGGAGGTTGCTTGTTGGTTGGTATACATAGGTAAAGCAAGCGCTCCGCCAATAAGTATGTGGTTTGCATAATGGGTGAGGTGTACCACAGCTTTTGTTTTATCGATCCATTTACCTCCTCCCATAATGACAATAGTAGAGGCCGGTTCTCCTGAACAGAATCTATCTATAGCTTGGATCTCTTTTTCCAATAAATAACCAGCAAATTTTTCATTAAAATAATGAGGTAATAGGCTAATAGACAGATGGTTTCTATGAATGGTACCAAACGCATCATTGACATATACATCAGCTAATGAGGCTAGCGCTTGTGCAAAATCTTTATCATTGGTGGTTTCTTCTGGAAAGAAACGAAGATTTTCAAGCAACAAAACGCTACCTGGTTCTAGTGTATCTACCAACTGTTTAACGGCTGGGCCTACGCAAGTAGGGGAAAATAGCACCGGATGTGCGAGCAAATTAGCCAATTGAAGCTGAATTTTACGCAAGGAAAATTTGTCCTCATATCCATTTTTTGGTCTTCCCAAATGGGATAGTAGAATAACGATGCCACCGTCACTAATTATTTTTTGGATAGTCGGCAAGCTATTGCGAATGCGTCTATCATCTGTGATGCAATCGTTTTGATCAAAAGGCAGGTTGAAATCAACACGCACCATAACTTTTTTGCCTTTAAAAGAGGCAGATTGAATGCCAATCATGGTTATTTTATTTATTTATGTAGTACCGTAACGCACCTCCCTGAGCGAACAAAGCTTGGCTAGGGCTAAATTTAATTTAAACTAAACTTTAAAACAATAGAATACTTGAATAAGCTACTTAGCTATGTTATTGATAATTGCTAAAATTTAGTATTTTTATAAAATTTATTTGTAGATTTAAATGGATTTCTTTCCTTATTTTATTTCATACACACTAATGTTTTATAAAAACTTAGTTAAGGCTTAACAACATTTCATCATGTCCAACATTGGAAAAATTATTCAAATCATAGGTCCCGTAGTTGATGTTCGTTTTGAAGACAAGGCCATATTGCCCAACATATTGAATGCCTTACATATTGAGACAGCTAATGGAAAAACTATTACACTAGAGTGTCAACAGCATCTGGGTGAACATTGTGTACGCACCATTGCTATGGAAAGTACAGAAGGGCTTACCAGAGGGTTGGTAGTGGTTGATACCGGAGCCCCTATTCAGGTACCAGTAGGTGATATGGTACGGGGTCGTCTCTTTAATGTGGTAGGCGCTGCTATAGATGGAATGGAAACACCAAAAACCGATCAAACCCTCCCTATTCATCGACCTGCTCCTTCTTTTGACCAACTTACGCCTACAACAGAAATTCTCTTTACTGGCATTAAAATTATAGATCTGCTTGCTCCCTATGTTAAAGGGGGTAAAATTGGGTTGTTTGGTGGTGCTGGGGTGGGTAAGACGGTCTTAATTATGGAGCTTATCGACAATATAGCTAAATCTTATCATGGATTTTCTGTATTTGCTGGTGTAGGAGAAAGAACCCGTGAGGGAAATGATCTATTAAGAGAAATGATAGAAGCCGGGGTCATCAACTATGGCAAGGAGTTTACAGAAGCGATGAGCCGGGGAGATTGGGACCTCAGCAAAGTAGATGCTGAGGCATTAAAATCCTCTCAAGCCACGCTGGTATTTGGTCAGATGAATGAATCTCCTGGCGCAAGGGCCAGGGTAGCACTTACAGGCCTTTCTATTGCGGAATATTTTCGTGACCATAGCCATGTAGCGGGTGAGGCCGGTAGCAATGTTTTGTTCTTTATTGACAATATTTTCCGCTTTACACAAGCTGGAGCGGAGATTTCTGCCCTATTAGGTAGAATGCCTTCTGCTGTAGGGTATCAACCTACCTTAGCTACGGAAATGGGTGCCATGCAAGAACGGATTACATCGGTTAAAAATGGATCCATTACCTCTGTACAAGCTGTTTATGTCCCAGCAGATGATTTAACCGACCCAGCGCCCTCGACTACTTTTACCCATTTGGATACTACTACGGTACTTTCTAGAAAGATTGCTTCGCTTGGCATTTATCCAGCCGTAGATCCCTTAGATTCTTCTTCCCGGGCATTAAACCCAGAAATAGTGGGGGAGGCCCATTATGAAACGGCTCAGAAAGTAAAAAAAATACTGCAGCGTTATAAAGAGCTTCAGGATATTATTGCTATTTTAGGTATGGATGAACTTTCAGAAGAAGATACCCAAACGGTATATCGTGCTAGAAAAGTACAGCGCTTTTTATCTCAACCTTTTCATGTAGCAGAAAGGTTTACAGGTATTAAGGGAGAACGAGTAGCTATAGAAGATACCATAAAAGGATTTAATAGCATCATTGATGGGGAGTTAGACCATATCCCTGAAATGGCATTTAATCTAGTCGGAACCATTGAACAAGCCATTAAAAAAGCGGAGAGTTTTCGTTAAACAGCATGATTATGAAACATATAATTGGCTATCTTGTTTTGGGGTGTATCACCCTAGCCAACAGTCAGCTTTTAGCCCATCCATTAGAGGATCCAGATCGATGGAAAAGTAATGAAATAGCGATGGCATTGAGCCAGGCTAAAATCATAAAAAAAGAAGCCATGGGCAGCCTTTTAGTAGCACAAGGTAAACAAAAAGATTTTGGGGGAGAAGTTTTTTTAGTTCATTTTGAAAATGGGATGAAGGGGGTTTTTAAACCTTCAAAAGAGGACATTAAAGATGAACTTTCTGCTGCCCATATAGAAGTAGCTAGTAAGATTTTTTCATGCTCAAATATGGCTCCTCTTACATCAATTTTCGGGGTGGCATAGCCACGTTCCTTTGTAAAAAGTTCTAGTATATCTTGGTATGAATGGGTTGAATGATTAGAAAAAAGTTTAGCAGCTATCTCTAAAATTTTTTCGTACAGTTCTATATCAAATTGATCTTTAGAATAGGCAAGGCCAGATTGTGCCAGCGCCTGAAGTTCAGTTATCATTTTGATCCTATTGTCTGA
>JAIETQ010000005.1 GCA_019744995.1 Amoebophilaceae bacterium | reverse complement strand
TTAAATAAATATAGGGTAATGGGCATGATCAAAATAGCTATCCCATAGCCCAATAAAAGCGTTGGATTTACGGCTATGGATAGCACACCGATATTTAAGCAAGCGTTTAAAACCATAGAAAAACCATCATAAAAAATTTTATAGGCTTCATCAATGACCCTTTGACTTTCCCCTACTATCCAAGGCTCTTGTTCCGCTCTAAAATTTTTACATTGAGCTAATGTAGGCATACCATAGTAGGTGGTTGAAAATAAACTTATACATTTTTTGAGTGCTATAGCTTTTGCTTTTTCTAAATGGTAATTATAGGCTATCGCTGGGATATATACAACGATCAAGGACCCAATAAAAAAAAACAAATAGATGCGATAATCCGATCCCAAAACCACTGAAGTACTCAAAAGAGCAATCCAAAGTGTAGAAGAAGCTACCATCAGTTGCTGTATGCATGCTGCAACTAAAGCCAATGCCGCAGTTCTACTGCTAAGCAATCGCATAATGGCTATATTTTTTCTAAAAGTATGCTTGAGCCATCTACGTGTAAACTTTAGGGTTTGGTGCATGTTTAAATATAGACAAAAAGGGAGTTGTGTTACTTAACGTTTAATAGGCATAGTATAAGACCATCTCATTGGTCTATAAAAAGTTTTTTTTCATGATTTATGATATTTTGATATGCTTTTGATAGCAATTCTAAGGCCCTTGGAAGAAGGATTTCATCGATTGAGGTGACATTGCATAAAGAGTCGAAAGACCGCTTAGCATTTGCTATGATGGTCACTGTATTAGGATGAAATTTCGGAGCTATAGGTCTTAATGTGTTTCGTAAGCTCAACAACTCAGAAGCTACTATGATGCTATGTAATACCAAGTACACTGGACTTTTTTTATTTAAAATTCCAGTTAAAGCATAATATTTTTCATGATTTATAGCATCCAAGCTTTTATAATGACCATATCGTTGTTCATCTAAAAAAAGAAGTGTATGTGTCATCTCATGTATAAAAACTTCTATAACATCGCTATTAGACCAATTTTTACCCGGATTGATATGTATAATACTGGGTACAGCACTCACGGTTTCACTACCCGGTACATGACTAACAAATGTAAATACTATACTAGTAGAAAGCTCGAACAGGGTAAATAAGCTTTGATCAAAATTTCTTAAGTAGTTGTAAGCATGAGCTAATAACTCCTTAATCCAAGTTGACTCATAATACACTACTGACTCCTTATCATGATCGGGTAATTTAAATATATGTTTTAATACATCAATTCTTGGATCGTTAATTAAGAATTCTACGGACAATGTACTAGGAAATAAAATTCCTTTATGCTTGTTTCCTAAATAACTAAGGTATGCTTTTTTCAGGGCTTTGCATGTAAGATTCTTTTTTTCTCGTGTGCTTTCTAATTCAAGATAGGGGTAGACTATTAAATAAATAGTTTTTAAAGCCTTTTCAAAACCTTCTAAAAAGTACATGTGTGATAGTTTTTAAAAATTGGGGTTTAGGTTTTCAATGGTTTTACTACATTTCTCTAAAAGATCAAATGCCCTGTGTGATAGCATACTTTTAATATTAATCATAGCTAAAATTTTAGTTATTGACTGCCTGGTCTGTCGGATCAATGTTGATGTATCAGGATGCAAAACATTGGATTGATTCTGATTTTTAAATACTTTATTTCTAGATAAGATTATTTCTACTGAAACGACAATGCTATGAAGTACTTTATCTAATGGGCGATTTTTTGCTAAAATAGCAGACACTGAATAATTTTCTTTTTGCGCAGCGGCATATATATCTATAAAATGTGTAAACCTATGCTCGTCTAAAAACATAAGCATATGTGTAAGCTCATGACAAATAAACTCATAGAATACATCTATGGTCCAACTCGATACTATGGGGCTTATACATAGTACACCTATGGCTTTAGAATGGGTTCCTCCATATGAATTTTCACATGCGCTAATAAGTATGGAGTGAACCAATAGGTCAAAAACTTCAAATAACTTAGGATTAAGCTGTTCTATGGCGCTTAGTTTAACTTGTATTTCTTTTTTAATATGGTCAGATGCAGAGGGGCTTAAAAGATTTTTCTCATCATGAAAGATACTATCTGCATTAAAATAACTGACCAATCGTTCAAAATTTGGTCCAGAACTAATGTATGCAATATCACCTGAGCGCTCAATAGAATAGTTGGGCTGCTCCTCTAAAAGGAAGTGATGATAGGCTTTTTTTATTTTTTCAGCATCTATATTTCCAAATTCTAGGTATTTATGAGAAAGTAAATAGATAGTTTTTAAATTTTCTTTTAATCCAATGAGTTCCAACATAATGGTAAAAGTTAATGAATTGAGATAAAAAATATTTTACTGCATGGACCTAGGTTAACCATTAGGTAAATACAGTAAAATATTGTTACAGTCTATTTACTTATTGCTCGTTTTCTATATGAGTAAACATTTTGTAAGCCAGATTAAGAGAGTTTATCCCTTTTCCCAGCTCAATGCTTTCTTGACACTGGGCTATTTCGGCATCCGTTATTTCATTACTTACACTAAGTAAAATGGAGTCTATAGTATCTTCTTGTACTAGCTTTGTATTGATATTCATGTCTCTACTTTTTTAAAAGTTACTAACTTAATTGTCTAATAAGGAATTTGTCCATAAGCAATAAAAGTTGCCTATAAAAAATATATGTTTTTTCTTTTACTATTCCTACTATTTTTTACAGATTTTTTCCCTTTTCCTGTCATTAACATAACCTAATCCCTATCAGATTAGATAGGGTCGTCATAAAATCTAACACCAAACAGGTCTTAAAACCAGTAGTATTTTCTGAAAATTATCTTTCTTTATCCCAACTAAACGAGCAAATGTTTCAGGTTTATTCACTAACTTTATATCAATGACATATGGGGAATTAATGCTTACCAAAAATCACCCTCCCCTCTACTTTACCACTTTTTATATCAAAAGAAAAACTAAACTACTTACGCAACGAATCTAATATACAAAAGATAGTATCATAGCGGTGGCTATTTCCGCTATCAACCGTTGCAGCAGCTGACTAAACAATCGTGTAATTTCTAATCATCAACTATATTAAAATGTAATAAGCTATGAAATGTACAAAAGTTAACATAAAGAAAAAGGTAGGTGGTGCCATGGCGGCTATGGTTTTTTCCTGCAATGGTGTGTCTATGCATATGAATAGGCCAGAAACAAATCAGTTGGAACAGGAAAGCACAAAAGTGAAAAATTCAAATCAGCAGGCGATTCGAAGCAAGCAAATCCTGGATCAGAAAATAGAAACGACAAAAAGCGAGCAAAAAAAAATAAAAGCAGATCAGTTAAGTGCTATTCAAGGCAGAGAAAGGGCAGAAGCAAAACACAAACAATTTACGCAAGAATTAAACCAACTAAAACTTGATATTACTGGAGCTAGTCAAAATAAAAAAGCTGCGGAGAAAAAAAAGGACCAATTGATTCAAGAAAAAACAAAAGCAAAAAATCCAGGTTATTATACTAAGCAAATAGAAGCTTGTGAGGCAGACATAACAGGTTTTGATGAATTATTAAATAAGTTTTATGGTCAAGCGAAAAAATTGGAAGAGCAAATCAAATGTGCTAACCAAGAGTCAAAGGAGGCTCAAGTAAAAATACAAGGACTTGAGCAAAAAGAAAAAAGTATTGATGCACAAATCGCTGCTTATGGTCAAGATTTGAAGTCATATGATGCAGAGATAGCAAAATATGAAGCATCATTAAGTGGGATTAATGATGCACTTGTAAAGCTTCAACTACAAGAAAAGGAAAAGCAAGAAAAACAAGCAAAACGCAAACAAGAGGCATCTCAGTCGAAACAAGATACAACCCGAGCGTGTGAAAAAATACAAAAAGAAATAGATGAGCTTGACAGGAAAAAAACTGAGCTACAGAAGCAAAAAGACGAGGCAATTCATGATAAGCAAACAGCCTTTACTATAGCACAACCTGGGGATAATCTATTATTTTCTATAAAGGCACCTGTAACGATAGATGGCGTAAGACGAGTCGTGAACCTAGTCCCTGCTGATGTAACTCCAATAAATCGAAGAATAGAAGCGGCTGAAAACGGAATGAGGGAGTGTGATCGAGAAAAAAATAGACTTGATCAAGAAAAAAATAGGTTGCTTCAAAAAATAAAGCAATATGATGCGATTATAACTAAAAAATAATCGGGTCTGTCTCATAGTTAGTAATTAACGTAAACGCTGGATTATGCAGCATGATGATCCATTTAAAAATATAGTTTTTAATCCATAACTCACGTTTATTAAGATTTAAGCTTAATTACTACATATCCCAGCTATTCCCATCTACAACAAGGCTATATCTAACCACTTGCTTATAAATCATTAGCTACTAAAACCACCCTGCCCTAGCCATTACGGCTTTACTATGGAAATCATTTATAAATCAATTTTAACATCATGCTCACCCCCCTACTCATATCTTTACCCATAAGTTTTTAACGCATGCGTATGATAAATTGCTTCACCGCGACTTAAAGAAAAGACGTATAAAAAACTTGCATAAAAATCCGCAAAGAGCCAGCTATTGAGCTCTGTAGGAGCGACCTCAGTTGGCTCAGGATTTTTATACAAGTTTTTAGATTTTTCTTTTGGAGCTAGATTTTTTTGCCTACTTTTTTTATCAATGGGAAAAAGTAGGGGCTCCCTGGCTAGGGGGGGGTACAGGAATGGAAACCATAAACACACAGATACTTTACTAAAAAAATAAAACTAATTATAACTTATGGGTAAAGCTTATGACTCCTACTATGCCACTTGGCTACTACTCGACCGACCGATATAAACCATCAAAATAGAAATATCTGCCGGTGTTACCCCGCTGATATGGGCGGCTTCTTTTAACGTCCGAGGTCTTCTTTTTTGGAGTTTTTCCAATGCTTCTGTAGAGAGTGCTTTTATGGGATGGTAATTAAAATCTGCTGGAATAACATGATTTTCCAATCGTTCCATCTTGGCTGAAAGCTCCCTTTCTTTACGCAAATAACTTTCATATTTTACTTGAATTTCTACCTGTTGTGCCACCTCTTCTCCATGTTCCGCTATCAATTTATGGGCTTGATCCTCTAGCATCAGCAAATCATTCAAAGCAAGTTCTGGTCGTTTAAGTAAAGTATAAGCAGACTGCATCTCGGTTATTAAACTCCCCCCTAAGGTTTCCAATTTCGCATTAATTTTTTCAGGGGTCACCTTCCATTTGCTTAAAAAATCCAAAACCAGTGCTATATTTTCTTCTTTCTTTAACAGCTTATTCAAACGATCCTCTTCACATAACCCTATGTCATGACCTAACCTGGTCAAACGAAGATCCGCATTATCCTGTCTCAACAAAAGACGGAATTCTGCACGTGAAGTAAACATTCTATAAGGCTCTTCTGTACCCTTGCTTACCAAGTCATCTATTAAAACCCCAATATAGCCATCTGATCTTTTCAATACCAATGGATCTAAGTCATTGTTTTTTCTATGGGCATTGATACCCGCCATTAGCCCTTGACAAGCCGCCTCCTCATAGCCAGTGGTTCCATTAATTTGTCCAGCAAAATAGAGGTTTTTAATCAGTCGGGTTTCTAAGGTATAATCTAATTGAGTAGGAGGAAAATAATCATACTCAATAGCATAACCAGGTGACATCATTTTTACTTTTTCAAATCCAGTAATGGCTCTAAGCATATTGAGCTGTACATTTTCTGGTAATGAGGTAGAGAGACCATTTACATACATCTCAATCGTGTGCCATCCTTCTGGCTCTACAAAAACCTGATGTCTTTCCTTGTCTGCAAATCTATGGATTTTATCCTCCATAGAAGGGCAGTAGCGCGGGCCTTTGGATTGAATTTGACCATTATACATAGGAGAGTATCTTATATTATCCTTGATAATGTCATGCACCATCGCATTGGTATAGGTAATAAAGCAACTTCTTTGCTCACGTAAAGGAGTTGCATTTATAAAGGAAAAAACACCAGGTGACACATCTCCTTGTTGCTCTTCCATTTTTGTATAATCTAGCGTTCGGCCATCTATACGAGGAGGTGTCCCCGTTTTCATTCTTCCGGTTTCAAAGCCTAAGGTTATAAGCTGCTCAGTAATACCCGTAGCCGCTCTTTCTGCCACACGTCCTCCCGAAGTTTGCTGTGCACCGACGTGAATAAGACCATTCAAAAAAGTCCCATTGGTTAAAATAACAGCGCGACTTTGTATAACCACACCTCGTGCTGTCTTTACGCCTAGTACCTTATTATCTTTTACAAGAAGAGAAGTAACCACATCTTGCCAAAAATCAAGATTGGGTAGAGATTCAAGTGCACGTCTCCAATATTCCGAAAATAACTTCCTGTCATTTTGTGTACGAGGACTCCACATGGCAGCTCCTTTAGACTTATTCAACATTCTAAACTGAATAGCCGATCGATCTGCAATCATTCCAGAAAATCCACCCAATGCATCTATTTCCCGAATAATTTGCCCCTTTCCAATGCCACCCATAGCGGGATTGCAAGACATTTGCGCTATTGAGTTTAGACTCATGGTGATAAGCAAAACTTTAGAACCTATTTTAGAAGCAGCTGTTGCTGCTTCACAACCTGCATGACCACCTCCAACTACTATAACATCATAATCAAACCTCATATATTATATATGTTCCACGTGAAACATCTCAAGGGGTAAAAATATTAGACAAAATCTTTGGAAGGAAAGAAAAAAGAAATTTCTAAGGCAGCTGTTTCTTCTGAATCTGACCCATGAATAGCATTATAATCAATAGAAGCACCAAATAGTTTGCGAATGGTGCCATCCACCGCTTCTAATGGATTGGTTGCTCCCATAAGTTGACGAAAATCCAATACGGCGGATTCTTTTTCTAATACCATAGCAACAACAGGACCAGAAGCAATAAACGCACATAAATCCTTATAAAAAGGACGATGTGCATGTACACTATAAAAAGATGCTACTGTTGCTGGGCTAAGCTGTAACATAGACAATGCTTTTATAGTAAAGCCTGCATTTTCTATACAAGATAAAACAGCGCCGACATGATTGGCACGGACTGCATCCGGTTTAATCATTCCAAAGGTTAGTTTTTTTTCCATTTTTATTATAATTGATTTTAAATAGTTATAAAATAAGCTATTGAAGCTTTTCTAGGTCAGAGATATTATATATAGCCTATAATAATTTTATAAAAAAGGTATTGCCAACAAGTTACAAATTATTTTTCACAATCTGTTTGTTTGTTACATTTTTTATAGCCTCAAACTTATTTATACTATAACCATATCTTTATCCATAAGTTGTAACAAATTATTTATGTAAATAATTAAAAAAATGCCACTACGCGACTGGCGCCTTTTTGTTCTGGAGCGACAGAGTTTTTTACGACTTATGGGTAAAGATATGACTGAGTGTATGTGAGGATTTGAGCACCGAAGGCAACGAAGCTCTATGGATGCTTTGTGTTGATGTTGTATATTAAAGGTATTTTACCCCTATTCATGCAGAGATCTCCAGTTAGAAAGGTTTATATGAGGTCGGTTTTGTTCAGTAGCCTACCTCATTTTAACAACCTTCTTAAGACTTTTCCTATAGGAGATTTTGGTAAACTGTTCCAAAACTCTACATACTTAGGGATCTTATAGCGCGTCATTTTTTCTTTGCAGTAGGCTATAATTTCTTCAGCTGTAAGTGTCGCATCTTTTTTGACAATACAGACCTTAATCACTTCTTTAAGACTAACATCTTCTATGCCAATAGCCCCAACTTCCAAAACCTTTGGATGACCCTGTAAGACCTGCTCTATTTCATTGGGATATACATTAAAACCAGAAACATTAATCATATCTTTTTTACGATCTACAATGGTAATAAAACCACGTTGATCCATGGTAGCTAGATCTCCTGTTTTAAACCAGCCATCCATAAAAGCTTCTGCTGTTTCTATAGATTTTTTCCAATAGGATTGAATCACCTGAGGTCCTTTTACCAACAACTCCCCAACGATTCCATAAGGCACCTCATTACCTATCTCATCTGCTATCCTTACCAAGGTGTTGGAAAGAGGCATATGGTGGCGTCCATCTATTATATCCGTAGCAATGCATGGAGAGCACTCTGTTAGTCCATAACCTTCTAGAAGTTTACTATTGGTCAACCCTTCCCATTCATTTTTCACATTTAAAAGTGTTTTCATGCCACCTGCTACCGTAAGTTTTAGGAAAGAAAAATTTAGTTTTCTGAATTTTTTATTGGCTAACAATTTTTCAAAAAGGGTGTTGATGCCTATCAAACAAGTAGGTTTAGATTTCCATAACTCTTTTACAAACTTTGGGATATCCCTAGGATTGGTAATTAAAAAAGATTTTGCACCTAATTTAGCCATTACAAACAGACCGCTCAATCCAAAAATATGGTAAAAAGGTAATGGCATCGCAATTCGTTCTATTTTTTCTTTTAGAAAAAGACGGATAATAGGGTCCATTTGTAAAAAGTTAGCGATAAGATTGCCATGAGACAACATGGCTGCTTTTGAGATACCTGTGGTTCCACCCGTATATTGCAAAAAAGCAGTATCAGACAAGGTTAAGCTTACTGGTTGAAAGACTCCTTTTTTTCCTTTTGATAATACTTCCTTAAAAGAAATAGCTTGTGGTAAATGATAACTAGGTACTAATTTCTTAATGTGACGGATGGCAAAGTTTAATATTTTTCCTTTTACACTCCCTAACAAGTCTCCTACCTTTGTAACAATAACAGTCTCAATGGTAGTATCGGGCAAAATTTCAACGAGTTTGTGTGCGAAATTTTCCAATATAACAATAGCGGCTACACCGGCATCTTTAAGTTGCTCAGCCATCTCATGAGCCGTATATTGCGGATTAATATTGACCACTACTAAGCCAGCACGCAACATACCCAATACCACAATAGGATATTGTAATAAATTAGGTAATTGAATGGCTACACGAGCCCCTACGATCAGGTTAGTATATTTTTGAAGATAAGCAGCAAAATCTTTAGATAATTTATCTACCCTATCAAAGGTAAGCACCTTACCCATATTTTCGTACATAGGTAACCCCTTGTGGTTGGCAAAAGCTTCCTCCATAAAATGTATTAATGAATGGTAGTGCGTCATGTCTACCGTAGAAGGTATAGAAGAAGGATAATGAGCAAGCCAAGGTGTTAACATCATAGCATTAAATTTTTTTATTATACATTATCTTCTATAATATATTCAAATATAACAGTTTTTATGCGCTAGTTATAGAAAATTCTAAGAAATTTTTACGTTATTACTTTATTATTCATGCTTTAAAGCGTATTTTAGTGCACAGTCTATAAACAACTCCATCTTAAAACAACTATGCTACGTAAAGGTACTAAAATAGCATTTTCTAAAAAAATTTCGATTACGAATAGGCAGGCACACTTTGAGTATACTTTTTTAGAAACATATACGGCCGGCATTATTTTACAGGGAACAGAAATCAAATCCATTCGTATGGGTAAAGTCTCTTTACAAGAATCCTATTGTTATTTTAATCTTAGGTCACTCTGGATTAAAGGGCTCCATATTGGTGCTTATACCCATGGAAATATTTATAATCATGAAGAAAAACGTGACCGTCAGTTGTTATTACATAAAAAAGAATTAAACCAGTTGCTTAAGCGTCAAGAAAAAGGGTTAACCATCGTTCCTATAAAATTGTTTATTAATAATCGCAATTTTGCTAAGCTAGAAATTGCCCTAGCACGCGGCAAGAAATTATATGATAAACGAAAAACCATTCAAGCAAGAGACTTAGAGCGTTCGATGCATAGAGAGCTTGACTAGGCTAACCTTAGCCAGTGCGCTCGATTTTGTTAATCATAAAAAAAAGGTTAAGTTTACTAAATATTGGGGTTGACTGGAATTGACGGGAAGATTAAATCTAATGTAAGCATGCGAGGTGTTGTAAGTATTACCTCTAACATAAAACTTACATAGTGAATAACTGGCAACTTAGTAGCTGTTATCAACTCTCGCCGTCGCATGTATAGTCTCTTAGATTCAGAAGAAGAAGAGGACGATGATATGCGTTTGGCTGCTTAATCGATAGATTAAGGAGGGTTTGTCTCTCTACTCTTTGTTCTGTGGGGGTAGTAAGAGGCATCGGTACATAGAACTGGTGCAACTAGATGCGTGATAGAAGCATGAGAACAAACTGCGCATAAGGATAACATTAGGTGTGTTACTGACCTTAGTTATCCTGACAATAAATAGCAACTAAGCATGTAGAAAGCGTTTTGGTTTTCTTGTTCGGACGAGGGTTCGACTCCCTCCAACTCCACTTTTTATTACTATGTTAAACGCAACGATCCAAGAAGGGGTAGCCCCTTTTTATACAGCGCTTAAGAAGCGGCAATATGGTTATGTTGGCTTTTTTAAAAAGCCCAAAGGAAATAGCGGTGCGCTTGTTGCTAACTTTTTAGATGAATTAAGCGTTGATCTATTGGTAAAACTTCCTGCTTTATTTGTGGAAATAGGTCATACAAAGGTTCCCTATCGTGTGCAAGAGATTAGCTTACTTCAACATCAAGCCATAGTTCAATTGTGTTTGATTACTTCAAGGACAACGGCTTATGCCTTGCAAAATCTTCCTATTTTTATTCCGCAATCTTTGCTACAAAAGGAGTTTAATTTAATTACCCCGTCTGGTTTTTTAGTAGGGTTTCTGGTTAAAGATATCTTGTTAGGTATCATTGGCGTGGTACAGGCCATATCTTCCAACAGAGATCAATATATGATCGTTGTAGCCTATCAAAACAAAGAATTACTTATTCCTTATGGTAAACCCTTTATCATACAGGTAGATGACAGGCAAAAGGTTCTTACCACACAGCTTCCGGAGGGATATATCGAGGCTATGTTTTAAAAGGATATCAAAAAATCTATCTTAGGCGATCATCTTTAAGAATCTCATAATCCCTTTGGATAAAGTATCCTGCAAGAGAGGCTAGAACGACTATGGTAAGCGGTACTAGATAGCCAGATTCAGCAACGGGTTGCTGCAATGGAATAGTACAGCCACCTTGACCCTCAGAGCACAAGAGGAAGCTACAGATCAGTAAAGCACTGCAGGCAGGTATAATGATTACGATTAATTTTCTCTGCAAAGCTATATTCCGATACTGGGTAAGTGTAAATACCGACAACATCATAATAATAAAGGCAAATACGAAAGAAAAAGTGTAAGGAAATAAAATTTTTAACCCTGAAGAAGCAACTAAAGAAAAAGCCGTTACCACCACCTGAACATTATTGTCGACGGAAGTTGCGGTCCAGATAGGAAAACTAATATGGTATAGTGACATAAAAATCATTCCTGCTAACAGAATAGACTGGATTCTTTCAAACATAGCCATACACTAAACCTAAATAAAAGATTGAAATTAAAATCATAGCGCTAACCTAGCTAAAGCTAAATAGCGGTCTGGACGGGACTCGAACCCGCGACCTCCTGCGTGACAGGCAGGCATTCTAACCAACTGAACTACCAGACCTTTAATACAAAGAGTAGTGTATCACTACCCAGAACTATAAAGTCAAATTTAACAAAAATATTGATACTTATCAAGTAGGATCATTAATCCTGCTAAAAACAATTGGAATTTAACATAGTCTCATGTATATTACAACACTAAACGTGTATCCAAATCATCGTGTTAGACTGTAAGGAAAGGGCATATGCTATTGGATATACGTACAAATACATTAAGTAGCACCTGTATTTAAGGTGAATTGTATAATTTTTAATTCAGATAAACAATGACTAAAGCAGAAGTAATTACAGAAATCTCCCGTAAAACGGGTATTGACAAAGAAGATATAAAAAATACTATGGAAGAGCTCTTGTCTGTAGTGCAAGATGCGGTAATAAAAGATCAACGTGTCCATTTTAGTGGATTTGGTAGTTTTTTTCGAAAAAAACGTGCACAAAAAATAGGAAGAAATATTAGTACCAATACGGCTATTGTTGTAAATGAGCATTACATACCTTCTTTTAAGCCTTCTAAGTTTTTTTTGGCAAAAGTTAAATCTACGATTTAACTGTATTGCTCTTAACTTTTTGATCTACATACAAAAGTTAAGAGCAACATGTTACAGACTGCTGGTCGTTCAATGGGCGCCCTATCTAACAATCTGCATGACCTGGTGTGCGTGGAAATGGAATCACGTCGCGTATATTTTCCATACCTGTTGCAAATAAAATAAACCGCTCAAGACCTAATCCAAAGCCACTGTGTGGTACCGTACCGAAACGCCTGGTATCTAGATAAAAGTTCAATGGTTCAGTTTGCATAGAGATGGCTTTCATGGCATCCATTAAATAATCTATGCGTTCTTCTCTTTGAGATCCGCCAATAATCTCTCCTACGCCTGGGAAAAGCACATCCATAGCGGCTACTGTTTTTTTGTCTTCATTTTGACGCATATAAAATGCTTTAATCCCTTTTGGGTAGTCGGTTACAATGACAGGGTTTTTAAAATGTTGCTCTACCAAATAGCGTTCATGTTCAGATTGTAAGTCTACCCCCCAAGTTGTAATAGGATAAACAAAAGTACCATTTTTATTAGGTAAAGCCTCCATAAGAATAGCTATAGCTTCTGTATAGGTTATTCGAGTAAAGGGATGCGCTAATGCAAACATAAGCCTATCCAACAAGCCCATAGGCTGCGTTTCATTTTTCCCTTTGCTACTTTCAAGCAAACGTTTATCTAACCAGGCAAGGTCTTCTACACAGTTTTTAAGTACAAAGTCTAATAAATATTTTAAAAATGTTTCGGCTAACCTTATATTATCTTCCAAATCATTAAAGGCTACCTCTGCTTCAATCATCCAAAATTCGGCTAAATGTCTAGCTGTATTAGAATTTTCTGCCCTAAAGGTAGGTCCAAAGGTGTAAACCGAACCTAAACCCATAACCGCTGCTTCTGCAGCAAGTTGACCTGAAACCGTTAAATAGGCAGCTTTTTTAAAAAAATCTTCGCTGTTGGTTACACGAAACAATTCACCAGCTCCTTCTGCATCAGCCGTCGTAATAATAGGGCTATGAAGGTAGAAAAAACCACGTTGATGGAAGAAATGATGGATCGCGTAGCTAATGGCATGTCTGATTCGGAATATAGCCCCAAAAGTACTGGTACGAAAACGAAGGTGGGACCACTCTCTCAAAAATTCTAAGGAATGGGCTTTGGGTTGTAGCGGATAATCTGGCGCACTACCTAACAAAGTAAGTCTATACCCCTCTAATTCTAAGGATTGATCCTTTCCTTGTGAAGCCAAAATTCTTCCATCAATAGCCACACTAGCCCCCGTGTTAAGCTGTCCTAAAAGGGTTTCAGAAAGTTGACTTGGTTGCATGACAACCTGTAAATTCTCTTGA
>JAIETQ010000031.1 GCA_019744995.1 Amoebophilaceae bacterium | reverse complement strand
AATTTAAATAAAATTATCTATAGAAAACAATTTTTTAGTATCTTTTTGTGGTTGACCTGTCCAGCCCCATGTTAAAAAGATAAGCAAAATCTCTCTGGCCTTTTGTGGCAAAGCAGTGGCTTTGCAATACCAGATCGATAACATGTTCCATTAACCTCAAGTTCAGTATCTAGGTCTGCCATAGGGAGGACCTTATCTACAATCTCTTGACAACGCAAGGTTAGCATTTGGGTAAGTTGAGTGACCCCTAGCGAAGTTGCTAACGGTATATAAAAGTCAAGCGTTTCCCTGGCTACTTTAATTTGTTTATCTAGGGGGCGGTGCTTCAAGGTAAGCACATTATGCAGCCTATCGGCTAATTTTACTTGTACCGCACGGATATCCTGAAACCCTTTAAAATGTTTTTCGTTTTCTTTTTTGTTCAACTTATGTTTACGAAAAGAGTGGCCCATATGGGTAACCGTAGCCACAATATCAGCCACCTCACCGCCATATATACTTCGAATATAGGAAGTAGACATTTTAGAATCTTCTATAACATCATGCAATAAAGCCGCTAAAATAGCTTTAGCGTCTTTGGTTTCTTGCAATAACAATGTGGCTACCGCCATAGGGTGGGTATAATAAGGCTCACCGGAAGCCCTTCGCTGATGGCCATGACAACGCTTAATAAATTGAATAGTCTCTCGTATCAACGCACTGTTCAACGTTGTTTCTCGGACTAAAAGGGCTTCTAGCTGCTTTTCTTGTGCTAGCGAAGCGGTTGTTTCGGCCATGGTAAATGTGGTAGAAAAAGGGTTGTTATTCATAACTTCATCCCGAATCTCATTCAAGTTGACCGGTAATATGCAGACCGCAGGAGGCTCCTCTCCGAGTAACAGACAACCATAGTGAGCCTGTACGATACGGGTCATAGATCGTTTCAGTAGACTTTGACTATTTGCTGGAACCAGATCAGCGATTTTATTGGGGTCTCCGTGATAGAGATCCTCGAGATAAAGCGCCGCTATAGCCGGTGGGGTTGGTGTAGCCGTAGATACAAAAGCTAATGCAGGTAATGTTTTATTTTCTGTTGCCAATGGATTGATTTGATAGGCGATCTGGGTCTCCATGATATAGAGATAAACCAGCCCCTTGGTATGCAGGGAATCGATGGATTCCTCCATGAATTGAATAAGCTCTACAAGCAGTTGTTCTAGTTGTATCGGATCACAACAGATGAGATCTTGTGTAGTTTGTCTATCGATGACTATTTTTAGTTTACTATCTAACAGCTCTATGCGCTGGATAACCTGATCAATAACCGCTGTAATGGAGATGATACGTTGTTGTAAGGGTAAATGGTAAACTCTATTGTAGCGAGATTCTGCTATAAACTGACGACATCCTGCCAACCGGTCAACCAACTGAGTGATCCTTTGGGTCACCGCCTCTGGTAGGCTATGCGCCTGGGTGATGGCTTGCAACTCCCCAGCAATCCTAGGTAGCATTACTTCCTGATGGTTACCATTACCGGTCAATCGGCGCATATCATAATCATATCGAAGCCGTTCTAGTTTTGTGGTTTGCTTTATGCATTTTTCTTTATTTAGCTGGATTAGTTTGAGGATATATTTTTGTATTTCATTTTTATAGGCTACAATGACCACATAGAACAAAGAAAAAACACTCAAATTATAGAAAAGCCTGGGCAACCTTCCGGTAGCTACTAATTGAATAAACTCCCAAGGGTACCCTCGATAAACATTGATGCCATACATAGTGATACAGGCCATGGCCACCATAGCTAAAACCATACGTACTGGAAACAACATCAGGCTTACCGCTATATTGGTCAAAAATATACGAATAACGAAATTGCTGTAGCTATGGTAAGGTAGCCTATAGCTATCACATAGAAAAAGGAGGATAAAGATAAGCAAAGGATAGAAGTAGGCCACGATATCATTATATCGTTTAGGTCTATCTTCTCTTAAGGTAGGGTAAACGACTAAGTAGGTAGAAATTGCCATTAACATCATACTCATAGTCAGGTGCAACCTGCCTAGTTCTAGTTGCGCACACTGTGTTATAATACCATACACCCCGAGGGCTGTAAATGCACTACTACGTTTGGGGATAAGGTCATTAAGGTAATGGGTCCAATTAATGTTTAGGATCATTTGTTTATAGGTTGACTTCTTGCGTGTTTTCCCTTGTCGTTCAAAATTTAGAGGAGCTTTGTCTTTAATGCCTACCCAACCGGTACCGGGTACTTTGGGTAGAAGGTAATGGCTGCCCATGAGAAAGAGTAGGTTCATAAACATGGCGGGAAAAATATCATATTGCTTATTAAAGCAGGTGATCCAATCCATTTTAAAAGCCACAACAGTTAAGGCACCTGCTGCCATGCCTAGTAATACAGATCTAGAAGCAGGGCGGAAACCAAATACAGCCATTACAAAGGGGACGTTAACAATAGGAAGATAAAAACTTACTGCACGTAAGATCTGTTTTAATAGATCTTGTTCCGAAAAAGCCATCGCTAAAGCCAATAGCATGATGAGTACAGAAGATAAATGAGCTACTATTAGTTTGTTTTTAGGTTTCCATTGGAATGCCGTGAGGATATCATGGGTCAATAGTACTGAAGCGGAATGTAGATCTGAATCAGCTGTAGACATGGATAAAGCTAAAATACCGATACATACAAAACCTTTTAGCCAGACATAATCATGCATTTTTAAGATATGCTCTACCAACTCTTTGGGATTAAGATTTGCATCATAAAGGAACAATGCAATAGCCAAACAAAACACGATAACTTTCATCATCGTACCAATCACACCAGTATAAAAAAAACAAGATCGCACCTGCCATACATTTTTGGCCATATACACTCGTTGCATGCTGGCAGGATCTAGGAAGGGGACAGCAAATAATAATACCAACCATAAGGTATTGCTAAATTCCGGAGTAAAACCTACCACTTGCCTTAAATCAAAATTAGGATGGGTCGTAAACAGAGTTACAAATGAAGTATCACTGCTTATATGCCTGGAAACTAAGTAGAGCAATACAGGTATCAACGTAGTAAAAGTCATAAACTGAATGATGTCGGTAAAGGTAACTGCCTTAATACCTCCGAAAGTAGCATAGAGCAATACCACTACTACCGCAATATACATAGGGGTATCCCCTTTTATAGTGCAACATAGCTTAATGATTTTAGCAATAATATTAATTTGACAAGAAAGTGTACCGGCTAATAATAATATGCCCGATAGGGCCGTAATAACCCTTACAGATTTTCCAAACAGCACCCCCATAGACTCTGCAATAGAAAGGTGTTTAAGGAATTCCCCCATACGAAGGGCCATAAAATAACTGATAAAGAAAAAGCTTAACGCTACTATAGGGGCTAGTCCATAGTAAAACCCTTTAGTATAAAATTGCTCTAAATCACGTAATATCAAATTTCCACTAAAATTAGTAGCTACCATCGTCGCTATCAATGTCGGAACAGTAAACTTTTTATCTCCTACAGCAAATTGTTCAAAAGTTTTTGTTCCCTTTCCATACCAAAGACCAGAAACAAGGCAAACTAAAAAGAAGATCAAGGCTAAGATTAAAACTGGGTTTACATGCATGGCTTATCAAATGTTACAGTGGATAAAATCTTTCTAATAAAGTAGGAAAAATATCTAGAAAAAGCCAATGAGCTGATCATATTGTTGCTTACCTACTGGTATAACGGCTTCGTTTTAGATTAAAAAACAGCGATATCGTCTATAGCGTTGCCACCAAAAATCATGGTAAAGCTTTTGTTTATATACTACTTGAGGCAAAGTCAAGTGTTGATTATTGGACAGCGCTGCAGTTATGGAAATATACCTTATTATTATGTGAGCGACATAAAAAAAGAAAAAATAAGCTTCCTTTGGTATATAATTTAGTTGTCTATAATGGAAAGAAGGTCTATGATGCCCCTAGAAATTTATGGAATTTATTTACAGATCCCGTTAAGGCTAAGCAATTCCTGGCAGAGGATTACCCATTAGTAAACTTGCAAGCTATGTCTAATGATGAAATTAGACTTAAGCAACATCTCGGCATGTTGGAGTACATGTTAAAACACATCCATCAACCAGATATGATAAATCTTTGGAGAAATTTTCTAAAAATTTTTAAACGCGCTATATTAGTAGATAAAGAAAAAGGATTTATTTATTTAACCTGTTTTTTATGGTAGGCTAATGCAAAGCTTCCTCTGGAAAAGCAAGCAGAATCATTGTATCTGCTAGATGAATATTTATCAGAAGAAGAAAGATATAAAATTATGAGAACCGTTGCATACAAATATATCGAAGAAGGTAGAATTAGGGGTAAAGCTGAAGGTATTCAAATAGGTGAAGCCAAGGGTGAAGCTAAATTGCTGAAAATGATGTTAAAAAATGGTCATTCCATAGCAGCAATTGCTAGTATAACCAAACTATCAGTGGCTCGGATCAAACAATTACTAAACCTAATCTAGTGCATTAATTATTTAAAAACTTGTTAATCCTATAAAATGTTTTTAGTAACTTGTTTATATTCATTATATAAAGGCCAATAATAGGTTAAATAACACTTTAAATATTTCTTAATTATGCCACCTGCTGCCATATTATTAAATAAGCATCTGTGTCCTATGATTACACCAGGAGTTCCTCCCATACCTCATGCAGGAGGAGGCATGGTTATATTGGGATGTCCTAATGTATTAATTGGAAAGCTTCCTGCCGCAAGAATGGCAGATACATTACTTTGTAATGGACCTCCACCCCATCCCGATACCATTATCAAAGGTTCTATAAGTGTTTTGATTGGTAAGAAGCCTGCAGCACGTATGGGAGATACGACAGGTATGGGGGGGGTGATATTGCAGGGGTGTCCTACTGTTATGATTGGTGGTTAGCCATTTGGGACAGTATAAACTTATTAATTTTTATAATTAAATTATGGAAAATGAAAATGAAGATGATTATTTAGGCATAGGTTGGAAGTTTCCTCCCTCCTTTGATTACCATAATCATGCAGTAGAAATGGTAAGAGGCGTAGAAGATGTACGAGAAAGTTTAATGATTTTAATGCGTACTAGAGTAGGAGAACGCACCATGGAGGTCGAATATGGTTGTGACCTCACCCCAATTGCTTTCCAACAACTAGACTTAAATCTAGAAACCTTGATGATTAATAACATCAAACAAACCATTATGGAGCATGAACCCAGAGTGGATGTCCTAGCGGTTAGCCTAGTGCCCGATCATGAGGAGGGGGCTATTGATATTCACTTAACCTATAAGGTTAAGGAATTAGATCTAGAAGAAAAAATTCAATATAGTTATCATCCTATGTATAATAAATAACAATAAGACCGTTGCAAATAAGGATAATGCATCCAGTTTGGTAATAGTTAGTAATGATATCAATAAATCCATGACCGATACGCCAATAGAACTTGATTATCCTTTTTTAAAAGAAGAGGGAATAGATTATATCCATCAATTAGCAGGAAAAATATGGACCGATTATGGAACGCATGATCCCGGTATTACTATACTAGAAGAACTTTGTTTTGGCATTATGGACCTAGCCTATAGAACAAATTTTCATATAGAAG
The DNA here is from genome assembly GCA_019744995.1 of Amoebophilaceae bacterium. GTDB lineage: Bacteria > Bacteroidota > Bacteroidia > Cytophagales > Amoebophilaceae > Cardinium. The sequence continues at coordinate 8,269 of JAIETQ010000031.1, read as the reverse complement.
ATCTGTTGGCTAAAGATCCAGATGAAGCAGATCAGCCAGATGAAAAACAATGCTATAGTGCTGAAGAAATATTACCCTGTAATCCGTTAACAGAATGGGATACCTTGAAAGTGGTGTTAGATGTTTCAGGCGTTAAAAATGCTAGTGTTTTTTTTAGCCATGAGCCGAATGAAATTCAAGGAGGATATAAAGTTTTCGTAGAATTAGAAGAATCCATTAGATATACAGACCTAGCACAGGAGGTATTAGACCTAGTTAAAGAGCGGTTATATGCGCAAAGAAATCTATGCGAAGACTTCTTTTTAATTACAACGATGCAGCCCCTGCCTATTCATGTTAAAGCTCATTTTGAGGTAGATCATTGCTTAGCTTATGAAGAAGGAGAAAAGCTTATCGCTCAGGTACTATTTGAAATTCAGGCATTTTTGTCACCACGTATACCTTTCTATAGCATCAGTCAACTTTTAGATAGAGGCAAGACCATAGACCAAATCTTTACCGGTCCCCTTTTAACTAAAGGATTCATCGATGAGCAAGAATTAATTCATTTAAAAAACAAATCTAAAATTTATACAACTGACCTAATAGCCAGCGCCACGGCTGTAGCTGGTATTAAAAGTGTATTAAATTTTGAAATTTTTGTTGATCAAGAGAATTTTAATACCAATACGATTACGATACCCCTTTTAAAGGATCGATTTTTAGCACTTAATATCGCAGAAAGCCAAATTTTATTATTTTATAATGGCGTAAATATTCGCACAGATTGGGAAAAAGTACTCAGCCTATTAGAAGACATGAAAGGAAAAGATGCATTAAGAAAATCTTATGTACAAGAAGAAGAGGTATTTGTGCTATCCGGCATTTATAGAAATCTAAAAGAGTATATTTCCTTACAACAAGACCTTCCTTTACTCTACAATGTAGGTCATGAAGGATGTAGTCCTTCTGAATCTATTGAAAATCAATCAAAAGCTAAACAGCTAAAAGGTTATTTAATGTTTTTTGATCAACTGTTTGCTAATTATTTAGGTCAATTATCTAATTTCAAGCATGTTATGGCCGTTTTTAGCAACCGTTATAATAAGCATGATGGGAGGATCCCTTTACAAGTTCCTAGCATGCATAGTATTATAAAATATCCTACGCAAACCAACAGTCCAGGTAATGACTTAGCATTTGTAGTACAAAGAAAATATTTGGGTTTAAAAAAAGAAATAGCCCAGATAAAGGATGAGTCATTACCGGATCCATTAACTACAAAGTATTGTTATTATGTCAATAAAGCATTAGATAGTGATATACATGCACTAACTAAAAGATCAGCCATATTAGATCATCTACTTGCCTATTTTTCAGAAAAATTTACCCATAATTCCCTAGACTTTTATTCTAATAATGAAGAAGAAAGGTTAAAGGAACTCAATTTGAATAAAGCTCTTTTTCTAAAAGATTATATTGAAATCAGCAAAAATAGAAATCGGGCAGCATCTATTACCACTAAAAAGATCAGTGGTTGGGAAGCATATAGGCCATCTGGTTTTGAACGACGCATTTACCGGAATTTAGCCATTAAAAATACGCAAAAACGTCTTTTCCATGAAGTGATCAGGAAAAAATTATACGTTGAAAAAAAAACTAGCCAGAGTAAATTTGACCTTTTTTTAGGGCAAGATAATCAAATAAAATTTGATGAAATGCTTACGTTTAAGGGAAAGTATGAAAATATCCAATCACTAGCCCTAGCCTATGGCATTAATCAAAATAATTATCATATTATTAAAACGCATAGTGGAACTTACACTATTCTGCTTTATGTAGACAAAACCAAAGCGCATACCATTGAGTTGGTTCGTGGTCAAGAGATCCATACGATTGAAGAAGCAGAACACATTATACAAGAAAGCGCCACCGTATTTAAATCTTTTAATGAAGAAAGTGAAGGCTTTCATCTGATAGAGCATATCTTGCTTAGAGATAGCGATAGGTTAGCAACCGAAGAAGATCCTTATTCATTTAGAATGACCCTAGTTTTTCCGCTATGGCCAGCTAGATTTCAGAGCGCCTTGTTTAGACGTTCTGTTGAAGAAATGATTTTTATAGAAAATCCCGCACATATAGCTACAAATATACTATGGTTAGATCTAGAGGATATGGAGCGTTTTGAAAAGGCTTATCAAGCATGGATGGAGCTCAAAGCGAGTGATGGGGCAAAAACCGCAATAGATGAGGCGAGTAAAGTGGTTATGGAGCTTATAAAAGCCTCGTTTTTGACTCAATGATGCGGTGAGGCTGTGTCTTTACAAATTGAGACCAGCTGGTTATTTTGTTAGCGGAAGCTTTTTGCTGTTGGCTGTGACATATAGCTACAGCTAACGCATCTGACGCATCTAATGAAGCAATAGGATCGGTTAAATTTAGGAGATGCGCAACCATAGCCGCTACTTGTTCTTTTGAAGCAGCTCCTTGTCCTGTAATGGCTTGCTTGATTTTACGCGGTGCATACTCTATTACTGGAATCTCACACGCAAGTGCTGCTGCAATAGCCACACCTTGTGCTCTTCCTAATTTAAGCATGGCTTGCACATTGGTACCATAAAAAACCGTTTCAATAGCCATTGCATCAGGCGCATGTTTTTGCAATAGGGAGCTTAACTCTGTATAGATACAACGCATTCGCAGCATATGCTCTTTATGTTTTTTAAGTTGAAAAACACCATATGTTATTAAGCGCATAGACTGCCCCCCCATGGTTTCTTGCAAAATACCAAAACCCATATGGATACTGCCTGGATCTATACCTAGAATAATTCTTTCTTTCATAGAGGCTAACTACTACACATCAAACACTCTTCTTCTTGGGGAGCTACCTCTTGTTTTTGTATCGTAAATTTAATAGCATCTACTGCAGCTTTCGTTCTTAGGTAGTACATACCTGTTTTTAATCCCTTTTCCCAAGCATAAAAATGCATAGAAGTGAGTTTGCCCATGGTAGGGTCTTGAACATGAAGATTCATGCTTTGACTTTGACAAATATAAGGAGCTCTATCTGCTGCCATCTCAATAATAGATTTTTGAGGAATCTCCCAAACGGTTCTATATAACCGTTTAATATATTGTGGAATCCCCTCTATATCTTGAATAGAGCCATTGCTAAGCATCAACGCTTGCTTCATAGCTTCGTTCCAAAGGCCCAATTGAATCAAATCTTGTAATAAATATTTGTTTACCACAATAAACTCACCTGAGAGTACCCTGCGCACATAAATATTAGAGGTATAGGGCTCAAAACATTCATTGTTTCCCAATATTTGAGAGGTAGAGGCAGTTGGCATGGGTGCCACGAGCAGCGAATTTCTAACCCCATGTGCAAGGATTTTTTTACGCAACTTATCCCAATCCCACCGACCAGAAGAGGGGGTTATACCCCACATATCAAATTGTAGTATACCCTGAGCTATAGGAGAGCCGGGATAACTTTCATAGACCCCTTCTTTTGCTGCTAAATCTGCCGATGCATGTAAGGCAGCAAAATAAATAGTCTCAAAAATTTCTCGATTTAATAATCTGGCCTCTGGGCTATCAAATACCAACTTCATTTTAAAAAACGCATCGGCTAATCCCTGCACACCAATCCCAATAGGACGATGTTTGAGATTAGAATACTTTGCTTCTGCTATGGGATAATAATTTTTGTCAATGATCTTATTCAGATTTTTTGTAATTACGTAGGCTACTTCATACAACTTAGCATGATCAAAGGTTTTATCTGGCTTTATCAGCATAGACAACGAAATAGAAGCTAAATTACAGACTGCAACTTCATTCGGTGCGGTATACTCAATGATTTCTGTACAAAGATTACTTGACTTTATAACGCCTAGATTTTTTTGGTTTGATTTTTCATTAGCTGCATCTTTATAGAGCATATAGGGAGTACCTGTTTCTATTTGTGCCTCTAAAATAGCAAACCAAAGCTCCTGAGCTCTAATGGTTTTGCGTGCTTTGCCCTCTTTTTCGTACTGTTTGTATTTTTCTTCAAACACTGCTCCATAACAGTCTGATAACCCGGGTGCCTCGTTGGGACAAAACAAAGACCATAAACCATCTTCCTTGACTCTGTGCATAAATAAATCAGGTATCCAAAGGCCATAAAAGAGATCTCTGGCTTTTCTTTCCTCTTTTCCATGGTTCTTTTTAAGCTCAAGAAAATCAAAAATATCCGCATGCCAAGGCTCTATATAAATGGCAAAACTACCTTTACGCTTGCCCCCTCCTTGATCTACATACCGTGCCGTCATATCAAAATTACGCAACATAGGCACTATCCCATTAGAAGCCCCATTGGTACCTCTGATATAGGAGCCCGTAGCACGTATATTGTGAATACTTAGGCCTATACCACCAGCATATTGCGAAATTTTAGCACACTGTGTTAGGGTGTCGTAAATGCCTGCAATACTATCCTCTTGTATCATAAGTAAGAAACAAGAAGATAACTGTGGCTTAGGCATACCTGCATTAAAAAGGGTAGGCGTTGCATGGGTAAACCATTTCTCTGACATCAGCTGATAGGTCTGCAAAGCAGCCTCTAAATCTTCACCGTGAATGCCTATAGCTACACGCATCAACATATATTGCGGTCGCTCTGCAATTTTACCATTAATTTTAAGCAGATAAGAACGTTCTAAGGTCTTAAATCCAAAAAAATCATACTCAAAATCACGCGCATGGACAATGGCATCATCTAATATAGCCGCATGTGCCATGATCATTTTATAGACATCTTGCGCAATAAGCGAAGCATTTTCATTGGTCACGGGATTAATGTGATGGTACAGGCTTTTTATCGTCCTTGAAAAGGATTTACTCGTACTTTTGTGTAAGTTGGAAACAGCAATACGAGCCGCTAAAATGGCATAATCTGGATGAAGAATAGTCATAGCGGCTATCGTCTCTGCTGCTAAGTTATCTATCTCGGAAGTAGTAACCCGATCGTAGATACCGCTGATAATTTTTTTAACAATAGCTGTAACATCGATATAATCCATATTTAACCCATAGCACAGCTTTTCTATCCTAAAGGTTATCTTATCGAACTTTACAGACTCTAATCTTCCATCTCGCTTTAAAACTAACATCTACTGTTTCTATATTTAATAACTAAAACGCTTCATCTAGTGTAAAACGTGCTTTATCCTTACTGTCAGATACACTCCCCATGACACCTACCTTTTGATATTCTGCCACTCTTTTTTCAAAAAAGTTAGTTTTTCCTTGTAAAGAGATCATTTCCATAAAATCAAATGGATTGGTCACTTGATAGATTTTTTTGCATCCTAATTCCAGCAGCAATCTATCCGCTACAAATTGAATATACTGGGTCATTAGTTCAGCATTCATGCCAATTAATTTAACCGGCAAGGCCTCCGATACAAACTCAGTCTCAATAGCTACTGCATCCGCTATAATTCTGGTCACTTGATCTTGTGGTAACTTATGTTTGATGTGTTGGTCATAGAGCAAGCAAGCGAAATCGCAATGGAGTCCTTCATCTCTAGAAATAAGTTCATTAGAAAAGGTTAATCCTGGCATAAGCCCTCTTTTTTTTAGCCAAAATATGGAACAAAAACTACCGGAAAAAAATATTCCCTCTATAGCTGCAAAAGCAATCAACCTTTCTACAAAAGAGCCTTCGCTGATCCAACGTAGGGCCCAATCTGCTTTCTTCTTGACCCACTCAATGGTGTCTATAGCATTGAACAACCGATGACGTTCTTTGGGATCTTTGATATAGGAATCTATCAATAAGGAATAGGTTTCTGAGTGGATATTTTCAATGGCTATTTGGAATCCATAAAAAAATTTGGCTTCGGTATATTGGACTTCATCAGCAAAATGTTGCACCAGGTTTTCATTGACGATACCATCACTGGCGGCAAAAAAAGCAAGGACATGTGAAATAAAATGCTTTTCATTAGGAGATAAATTATCCCAGTCTTTTATATCTTGACTCAAATCAATTTCCTCTGAGGTCCAAAAACTGGCTTCAGCTTGTTTATAAAACCTCCAAATATCATGATGCTCAATTGGAAATAGTACAAATCTATTTTTATTTTCTTGCAAAATTGGCTCATCCAATTCCATAGAATAGCTTTGATTCATCTTGTTGTATATTTTATAGTTGATGAAAAGATGTACTGAGGCCATACCCTGATGTATAGAACAAACTTAGTTAAATGTGATGAAAGGTTCAACTTTTATCCGCTATAAATTGATGACAATCTAAAAGCGCTTTGTATTTCTGCTACACTGTAACCGCTTACTTGAAAAAAATAAATAATTTGCTTAAATTAACGTAAATATGAGGGGTTTCGTAGTTCAACGGATAGAATAGAAGTTTCCTAAACTTTTGATGCAGGTTCGATTCCTGCCGAGACCACATGTAAGCTCCTTTTTATGATCATTTCCTAAGCCAACTGTGCCATTTCATCCGCAACAAGTCTACAAAACTCTCCCATGCAATGGCGCAATTTAGCTTGGAAAGACCATATACCCTATTCTTAAAAGTAATGGGTATTTCTATTAATGTTGCTTTTTTTTTATAGGCTAAAAATTTCATCTCTACTTGAAAGCTATATCCCCTAGAGGTTACATTTTTAGTTATAATTTCCTTTAATAGGAGACATTTATAACAGACAAAGCCAGCCGTACTGTCTTTAATAGGCATACAGGTAATACCTCTGGCCAAAAGATTGGCTAGATAAGACAATAAAATTCTACCTTTGGTCCAGCCTATTACCTTTCCACCATGGATATAACGAGAACCAATAACTAGATCTGCCTGATGGGCCATAGCGACAGCTAAAAGTCTAAGCAGATCCATAGGATGGTGAGAAAAGTCCCCATCAAAACTGAATATATAGCCATAATCATAAGCAAATGCCCAGGAGAAGCCGGCTAAATAGGCATTGCCTATCCCTTCTTTACGGGGTCGATTGAGCAGATGGAGTTGCGCTTTATACTGTTGCTGAAGTGCTACAACTCGTTGTGCTGTACCATCTGGAGAATGATCATCTACTACCAATACATGTAACCCTATGTTTAAATCAAAAATAGCCCTTAGCAGGGGTTCAATATTTTCTATTTCATTATAGGTAGGTATAACCACCAAAACCGTAGACCCTTTGCAGGAAGCTATTGCTGTTGAGCCATTGTGCATCGATCATGCTTTTTTATAGACATATGAAACGCTAGCAGCAGTATAAATATTTTGTAACATACTGTCTGTTAACGTATCAAAGGCAGTGACCATATCATTAGCTACCACATACCACCTATCCCCTTTTTTTATGTAGCTAAAATGGTCACCGCCAGCTGTATAAATGATACAGGCTACTAGATCTGCTCGCCTAGCAGTATTATCCTCAAAATGTAGCGCATTTATATTGATGCTTAAAGGATTTGTACCTTTATCTCTACTTGGCTGAAGATTGCACACATAAAAGGGATCCGGCAGTTTTCGTATCTCCAATCCATTCTCTGGACCTTGTAGCTGATTTATATTCCCACATAAAGTACCACCACACTCATTAGTATATTCTACTAGATTATTATCATATAAAAAATCATATAGTTTACCTTCAAATTTATTTGAATCACTAGGACTTAATGAAGACATGCATGCATGTATCGCTTCTTTTGAAACATTTTTTTGCCCTTGGTTAATTGTGTCAATGACACTTTTTAAAGAGGGATCTTTGACTTTATTGCCATAACATGCAGCCACCACTTGGAGCCTAGCATTAACAAGCGTACTATGAGGCACATCATCCATTTTAGGTATACCCGCAGGCTGACCTGGTTGATGGGGTTTTACGCGAGCAGGGGTAGCATTAGCTTTTCTATAAAAACAGCAAAGACCAAGAGTCGTTATGTTTTTATAGAAATCTTCACTTACACGAGATACATAATCATCACTGATACAATACCATTGACTCCCTTTTTTTATATAACTTATATAATGCCCCGATCTAAAATCACTACCCAGATGGACTGTACAAGCTTCTAGGGTTAGCGGCTGGTTGTGAACTAAGGGTGGATAAAAACACTCAGCAGGCACACTGGTAACTAAAAAGATCTTATCTACCAAGATACTAGGAGTACGCCACATGGAAAGATCAGGAAAAGCTGAGATACGACCATATGCTAAAGGATAAGGCTTAATAGAAACAGTTGGCTCCTGACTATAATCTATCAGAAAAACTGG
>JAIETQ010000082.1 GCA_019744995.1 Amoebophilaceae bacterium | reverse complement strand
TAGGTTTGGCATTGGTCCTATTATTTATGATGGCTTATTATGGAAAAGGAGGGGCAGTAGCTAACCTAGCCCTCGGGTTTAACCTGCTTTTTATTGTTGGTATTTTTGCCCAATTGGATGCTACCTTAACTTTACCCGGGATTGCCGGTCTTGTACTCACCATCGGTATGTCTATTGATGCCAATGTATTGATTTTTGAAAGAATACGAGAAGAGTTAGTCCATAAAACACCTATAAAAGAAGCGATCAAGAGAGGGTATACCAAATCCTATAGCTCTATTATTGACTCTAATATTACTACCTTCTTAGTAGGAGCTATACTCTACTATTTGGGTCAAGGCCAAGTAAAAGGTTTTGCGCTCATATTAATGATTGGCATCGTCAGTTCTATTTTTGCTTCTATTTTTGTTACCCAGCTGCTCTTTGCCTACTTTATAGGTAATGTGCGTACGACACGCTTTACCTTTTCTTGCGGGATCATACCCCAATCTTTTAAGCATATATCCTTTGATTTTATTAAAAATCGTTTTTATTTCTATGCTTTTTCATTCCTCATTATACTCGTAGGTGGCGTGTGCTGTTATCAACAAAAAGGACTGGTGTTGGGTGTAGATTTCGCAGGTGGTCGTTCTTATATTGTACAATGTGCCCACCCTATAGATTCTTCTTTGCTTAAAGAAAAACTAGCCCCTAGTTTTGAAGGGAGGGTAGAGGTACGTACCTACGGGGCGAATAACGTTATGCATGTTACCACTAGCTATTTGAGTCAAGATTATTCTGCTGTGGCCGATCAAAAGGTAGCAGGTAAACTTATAGAAGCCTTGCAAGGTTTTACTCAATCAGAAAGCCATACCCAAGATAAGTTCACTATCATCAATAGCAGTAGGGTAGGTGCAGCTGTAGCCAGAGACGTTCAAAAAAGTGCGCAGAAAGCTATTGTTTTTGCTTTAGTCGGTATCTTTTTTTATGTGGTATTGCGCTTTAGAAAATGGAGCTTTGCCTTAGCCGCTGTTTCGGCACTAGTACACGACACTTGTATAGTAGTTGCTGGATTCTGTATAGCCCATGCATTTGGATTTAGTTATGAGGTGAATGAGGTGTTTTTAGCCGCCATACTCACTATTATAGGTTACTCGATTAATGATACCATCGTCATTTTTGATCGCATACGAGAGGGATTAAAAGCTAAAAATCGAGCGTTAACTATTGAACCCATGCTTGTCAATCGTTCTATTAGCAGTACGTTAAGCAGAACCCTTATTACATCTTTTACTACACTATTGACTGTTGTGATGCTTTTTTGCTTTGGAGGAGCAGCATTGCGTGGTTTTTCTTTTGCCTTATTATTGGGTATATTGTTTGGAACATACTCTTCTATTTGTATTGCAGCTCCGTTTTTAGCCGATTTATCAACCAAAAGAGAGAATAGCAAACTACAATAAACAACCGATTCATGTCGTTCACAAAAGAAAAGATTGTTCCTATTTATATGATCTTAAATGGGCTGAGTTCAGTGGTACCTAATATTTTGATCATTAGTTTTGTACTCACTTTATTTGAATCCGATAAAAGTGGCGTTTCTGCTGCTTACTTAGAACCGGCTTTGTTACTAGGCATTGGCTGTGCGGGGCTATTTGGTGGGTTTTTTATAAAACACTTTTCTTATTATACCATAGGGGTGTCTGCATTATTTTTGGCTAGTTTGACGTTAGGTTGTTTTTTATGCTATGGGGAGGTGAGTATGCGGTACTGTACCTTTACCTTATGGATGCTTGCTTGTATTATGAGCGTAGAGCATTCTAATGGAATAGCTTTTATCAACAGCCAGATTGTTGCAAAAGATAGGCCATTCTTTTTTTCTGCTTTTCAAATTTTTTTACAATGTTTTAATGTTTTAGCTCCCATAGGGGCTAAAAACTTGTTAGCCTCTTTCGGATTAAAATCAGTTTTAGTATGCTGTGCCTGTATTTATCTATTGCGTATCATACCCTGGCAATTATCTCTTTCGATGAACCTGGGTGCCAAAATAGTAGAGAAAGAAGCCAGTGTCTTTTCTGGATTCAAAGAGATAATGGATAATGTTGGGTTATTGCGTATGACTACTTTTCGCATCATTAATCATATTCCAAATGTAGTTTATATGGTTAGTTTACCTATTTTAGTAGCAAAAATAGCACATGGAAATAGCCAAGTTAACGCACAACTTTATAGCTATAGTTTAAGTTTTATGAATATAGGATTTATTCTAAGTGGTATCTGTGGCTCATGGCTCTTAAAAAGAAATCCTACATTGATTACCCTCTTTTTTACCTTTAGTCCTATTCTAATTGTTATAGCTGTCATAGCCGCGTTCTATGTAAATATGCCAATATATCTAACCGCAACAGCTTTGGTATATGGCATGGGGCTTTATTTTTTTAAAACTTCTAATTGTGTTATTGGACAAGCCTTAACCAACAAAAACAAATTAGCTCATGTTATTTTAGCTGGAGATGCCATTGTCAAAGCTTGTGCCTATGGGGTAGGTATGTTTGTGCCCATAGGCATAGCTTTTGCTCCATTTTTTAGTGTATTACCTCCACTATTAGGCGTTGTTGCCTGTTCTTTGTTTTCACTAAAGCTGACCAGACCCATTATCAAGCTATATATGCATTCATTGAGTCATAAGGATGATACAACTGGTTAAGTATAACGTGCATTTAAAAAGTAATTTTTTTTCTGTGATTAAGTTTTGTTTCCTACGTAGTATTATTTTTTTTATTATAGCTATATGGGCTCCCATTGTAGTGCAGGCCAGTGAAGTTAAACATTGGTTCCCGCCTACTACAGGTTTGCAGAAAAAAGAGGATGGGATTTATACCAAAGTTCGCAAGCGACTTTTTCCTCATCCAGCCAGTCAATGGCTCTTTATCCGACCCCGTCCTATTAAAAAAGGAGAGAAGGAGCTAAGTATTGCCAAATATCAATCGGAGGATAAGATTGTGTTTGATGCTAAAAAAAATACGCTCTCTTTGCATGGACCTAGCCTACTGGAGTATGACAATATGAAATTAGAGGCTAATTTGATTGCTTTAGATTTAAGCAGTAGTGTCATTACAGCAGAAGGTACCAAGGATCTACACGATAAATTAGTAGGTTCTCCTGTGTTTACCTATAAGGATGTAAAAAAAGATAAATATGGCAAAGAGGGTAGCCCTACACCACGTGTTTTTTTCATGGAACGTGTGCACTATAATGTGCATACCAAACGTGCCCTGGTGGATAAATTAATCACCAAACATGAAGATTCTATTATAAAAAGCAATCAAATAAAAGGAGAAAATGAACAAACTTTTTATGCTGATGACCTTATTTATACCACTTGCAGTTTAAAAAATCCCCATTTTTATATACGACTTAAACGTGCTAAGGTCGTTCAGGATCAACAAATCACTTCGGGTCCATTTTCTTTATATTTCGATAATGTTCCTACTGTATTGGGTTGCACCTTTGGTACACTATTTTTAGAAGGTAAACGAACCCATGGTATTATTCCCCCAGAAATAGGGGAGGGGGATAATGGATTTTATCTCCGTAATGGTGGATATCATATCAATTTCAAGGATTATGCCGCTTTTTCTATATTAGGTAGTATTTACTCTAATGGCATGACCGAGCTTAAAAATGAACTGCATTATAAGAAAAGGTATCTATGCGATGGGTCGATGCGCTACACTCGAAATTCCAACCAAAGTAAGGTAGGATGGTCCATGCAATGGACACATAAAACATTAAGTCAGGGTGTACGTAGTTTTAATACACATTTTGACCTTCGTAATGATGATTATAACAAGTTGGATAAAGAAGAAGTAAAAATAAAAAGTGCATTAAATAAAAAATCGTCGGCAAATATAACTTACCAAGATAAATTAAAAAGCTATCGATTGACTATGCGGGCACAGTTCAATAAGAATCTAGACTCTAAGTTTACCCATATTACTTTACCAGAAACAACCTTGAGTGGTTCTTGGAATCATCCTTTAAAGGTATTAAATAAGGCAACCCAATGGTTTCAAGGCATGGATATAGGACATACTATAAAATTTGAGAATCATTTTAAAAATGCCAAGCAAGATACCACAAAATATTTTAACCCTACCAATGATACACCAGCATTGCCCTCAACTATGAAGTGGAATAGGTATGCGCAAAGTGGTATACTCCATACGGTACCTCTTAGTGTAAAATGCAAGCTTTTTACCTATTTTAGTTTGGCACCAAGTTTCAATTGGAGTGAAGCATGGTATTGGGAAAAATTATCTTTTGAAGAAGAGGATATGAGTCCTGTTTATATACCTGGGTTTAACAGGGTCTATAGTTGGGATATAGGTGGAACCTTACAAACCACCCTATACCACACCCGTTATTTTAATGAAGAACAATTGATACGAGGCTATCGTATTAAAACAGAACCGAGTGTTAGCCTTACCTATACACCAGATTTTTCGTCTGAGAAATATGGTTATTTTCAAGAAATCAAAAAAGCAGGTAGTCCCGATGGCAAAATAGAAAAAAAATATAGGTTTAAAGATTTTTTACCAGGCAAGAGTTTACAAGATCGGGCAAGTTGTACCTTAACATGTGCTGTGCACAATACGATTGAATTAAAGGTTAATCGACCAATTGATGCAGCGAATAAAGAAAAAAAAAGAACCAGTTATAAAATTCCTCTACTAAAAAAATTAGATGTTAACACTACCTATGACTTTAAAGCAAAGGAGTGTCATTTGACCAATGGTATTGGTATGGCCGTAGCAAGTGAAGCAAAACTATGGAATATGGTAAAATTTGGCTTTGATCTAACTGCAACGATTGATCCCTATTTATTTAAAGTTGAAAACTTAGACAATGGCAGGTGTGAAGAAAAAAAAATAGATGTTTTTGCCTGGAACCATGGGAAATATTTAGGACGTATACAAGATGCACGTCTTAATTTATCTATGCATATTGAAGCTAAGCGCAACAGAGAGAAAAAGAAAAAGTCATTCAGTGAGGATATAGATGACCTATACCAGAAAGAAAAAAAAGAGCATAAGATAGATTTTGAAGCACCTTGGAATGTAAATTTTGAGTTTGGTTGGGATTACAAGAGGAACTATATCTATAAGCTAGGAGAAAACAATTATACCAAAACGAAATATCTAAATTTTAATGGTAATGTTACTTTAGTAAAAAAATGGAAACTAAGTGTGCGGGGTAAGTATGATTTGAATACCAATAAATTAAACCCAGATGCTACAGAAATCTCTATTCAACGAGATCTACACTGTTGGCAATTGAGTTATCAATGGCATCCTGTGGGTAATCAATATAAATATGACTTCTCTTTAGGCGTCAAATCTAATGTATTGAAATTATTAAAACTGCCTAGAAAACGGAGTTACAATAAATTAAGCTAGTTAAAGGCAATGGATATACCAACCTGTCGCTCCATTGATCTTGTTATATGTGTCTTAAATTACAATGGATTAGCCTTATTAAAGCAGTACCTGCCGGTAGTAGTTGCCAATAGTGGTGGCTATGCGATAGTATTGGTAGATAATGGCTCGATAGATGGGTCGGTAGATTATGTACAACGCCATTTTCCAACAATAAGATGTATAGTACATGAGGCAAATTATGGCGTTTCAAAAGGTTACAATTTAGCATTAAAGCAGATCGAGGCTACCTATTATCTCTTATTGAATAATGATTTACTGGTTACGCCAGATTGGTTAAGGGATATGTTACTTCTTATGGAAAGTGATCGATCTATTGCGTTTTGCCAACCTAAAATTCTTTCTTTAGTAGCACCAGATCGTTTTGATTACGCTGGCGCTGCTGGTGGTTTTATAGATAAGTATGGTTATCCTTTCTGTAGAGGAAGGATTTTTAATAGCATAGAGCAAGATAATGGCCAATACAATGATACTTGTCCTATATTTTGGGCTAGTGGTGCTTGTTTATTGGTTCGTTCCAAAGCTTTTTATGCATTAGGGGGGTTTGATGAACTATTTTTTGCCCATTTTGATGAGATTGATCTCTGCTGGCGTGCCCATTTATCTGGTTGGAAGGTCTATTATTGTGGTACTAGCTGTGTGTATCACTTAGGCGCAGCCTCTTTGCCTTATGAAAGTCCTCAAAAAACTTATTTAAATTTTAGAAACAGAGCCTTAATGCTCTATAAATATCCTTCAAATCATAAATTTAGTCTACTAAGTCGGATGGTTTTAGATGGTATAGCTGCTTTACGTTTGTTATGTTTAGGAAAATATGCCCATTGTTGGGCTATTCTTAAAGCAGAGGTGGCATTTTTTAAATGGAGGAAAAAGTGTACCCGATATCAGGAGGCGGTTACTCCCTTGCCACATCTCTATCAAGGAAGTATTGTGGTTGATTTTTTTATCAAAAATAAAAAGCTGTTTTCGGATATTTTTTAGTTTTTTTGACAATGATGCGACAAAACACTACATTTATACAATACCTGTGAACCATTGAACATGCATACCGTTTATCCCACAAAAAGTCTTAAAGAATTAGTTGGTACCTTTCTTGAAACTTCACCCTTTCAAAAGCAGTTAACCTCAGCTATGATACGTTCTACCTGGCAAAAGATTATGCCTAAAGTGGTTTGCGATAGAACCGAAAAATTGTATATCCAAAATAAAAAGTTGTTTGTGACCATAACTTCAGCCCCCCTCCGCCAAGAATTACAGTTTAATAACCATAAAGTTATAGATTTATTTAAAGAAGCTATGCCTGAATATGCGTTAGAGAAAATTATTTTTTTGTAGCAAAAACAGATTAAATTAAGTAGATTATTCATTAAACGTTATTAACTATTTAATTTTTTGAGATGCTTTACAAAAATGTAATGAGTACAGTTAGGTTTCGATTGCTTTTACTCCTTGGAGTTAGCGGATGTTTTCAGGTTCCTATGCGCATTGTCAAGGATTTTACTCCGGCTAGGGTAGATTTAACGGATGTTTCTTTTCAGGGGCAGGTGGTAGATTCAAAAGGTAGTAGGCATGTTTTTCTGGTTCAGACAAGGATATCCGATGCCAAATCAAAAGGATATGTAGGGATTGTAGGGCTTCCAGCAGGTGTTCAACTAGATCATAACCGCTTAAATAAAGCCATGCAGTCTAAAAATCAAGCAGAAAAATTGCTGTGGCAAGCAGATGAAAGCTTTATTTATTGGCAGCAAGGCTATAGCAATGGTGATGGAAAGTTTCTATTTACCATAGCAGCCGATGAGGTGCAGAGATGTGCTTCATCTGACTACCAGATTTATATGATCTATGTGGAGGATGGATCTGCTCGTCTTGTTCATTCTAGCCACTCTTGCTCAATGAAGATCCCCCTTAGTCAGCAGTCTGATTTTGGTAATTTTACGGATTACTGCAAAAGTAAGTCGTTAAAAACTATAGATTATACAACACAAGAAGACGATAAACAAACAACATGGAAATTAAAGTGTACCATAAATGAATGGAAAAAAGAGGATCAGGTAGGGTTTATACTGGCCAAGTCAGGGCTAGATCCTTATACATGCGTATCAAAAGTGATAGCTTCTGACCGAGGATGGCCTGAAAAGATTGCATGTTTAGATGATTGTATCATTGTTCCAGGTACCGTCAAAGATAATGATATAGCAGGTGAGTTAATAAGTGATAAATTGCCCATTGAAGGTCAAATTTTTGATATATTTTGCTATTTAAAAAGAGATAATCAATATTACCTTACTGAGGAGTCTAAGTCCATTAAGCTTAAGGGCAAGCAGTATGATTTGGCATCGTTACCCATAGAGGTTATCTGTAAGGAGGAATTGGGGCGTATTACCGAGGTAAAGCTGAAAAATAACCGTCAGCGCGCGGTTATGCTAGAGGGTATGGAAGCTTGTGTGCTCTTTTTCAAAGAGGGAACCATTTGGCGAACCCACGAAATAAAAGCATTATATAAACAAATGCAGGAGAAGAAAAGTCAGGCCGTTATAACAAAAGATCAGCGGCTTTGTCTGGTAGCTGATGGGGTTGAAACATTAGATAGCGCTTGTTTAAGCTTTTTTTCACGAAACTTTCAGTATGCCTATTTTAGCTGCTTGCTTGACAAGTCGGAGCACATCGTTAAATGCTATAGAAAACCAAAAGGTATCAATTTAGAGGTTATTTCAGCACAAAGGCAACCAGAAAAACCACAAGAATCTTCAAAAACCATTGATTTAAAGGTAGGCCCGGCAGCCATCTCTGTATGGATTAGAGATAAGACTAATAAAAAAGTTGAGTTTACTCCTCCTACTGTTTTTTCAGGGGGTAGTGATTTCAAATACCATGGGTTTTTAATAGCCAATAAGCATAAAGACAAGCTATCAGTAGCGGATATTAATGCTATTTTAGATAATAACAAGGTTAAGACTATAAATTTTCCAGTTTTTAACAATAATGTCCCGGGGACCCAGTTCATTATGTACAAAATAGGAGATAACGGCGTCGATGAACATATTCAGGCAATGTTGTTTGATGCATACGGTCCACCGGATAAACAAGTTGATTGCTCTATCAGCTACTGGCAGCAATTTAATGATCAAACGATTCTATCGAGTAAACCGGCTGAGGTAAAGATTACGGTTATACCACTTGCTGAAGTGCAACCAGAAGTTCAACCAGAAGTTCAACCAGCAGTGCAACCAGAAGTTCAACTAGAAGGGGTGCCTCCAACAAGCGTAGTAGATTCGGTTAAGGATGTGCCTAGTGAGCAAGGGAATAATCAGAGAACTTGGTTGGATAGATTACTCGGGAGAAATTAATTTTATGTTTTTACTCGTTGCTAGAGAAAAATAATAAGCTTAAAATTAATTATAGTAGTTACTATAGGAAATACAAATAAATATGTCATATACAAACAAGGAACATCATTCATCTTGTGTTACACCAGATGAAGATGCTATAGATGTATTAGATGAGCAGGGCGTAAAAACGGGTGAAGTATTATCTAGAAAAAAGGTTCATCAGTTAGGTAAAGTACATCGTGCCATTCGTTTATACTTGTTTGAAGCCTCTTCCAAGAAGCTTCTTGTACAAAAAAGACCTAGTAATGTAGCGCATTTTCCAAATATGTTTAATGTATCTGTAACAGGTCATGTCGATGCCGGAGAAGAAAGTATACAAACAGTAAAAAGAGAATTAAAGGAAGAATTAAACATGGATCCTAATCAGGTTAAGATAGATTTTTTGTTTTCCATAAGGTGTGATATTATTTTAGATCCTAACTACATAGATCGTCAATTTAATGATGTCTACTTAGGTTGGGCTAATTTTAAATTAGAAGATATTCAGTTCGATCCTAAAGAAATAAGCGAAGTTAGGTTAATTCATTTTTCAGCATTTGAACATATGCTATTAAAGAGAAAAAAAGAACTTTCTTATGCATACCTAGAAGAATGTAAGCGCATCTTGCCTTACATATCATAAAATAAACCACATAGAAAATATTTTGCATCTCGAACGAACTTTTCTAGCAACATCTTGAAAGCTTCTATATGCATACTTTATTTGGTAAATATTGGATAGATTAAAGATTAAGGTCAAAATATTTTGTAGAATAACACAAAAAACAAGTATAGAGAATGAACATCGACTTGGTCATCATAACAACATTCCTAATAACGACGTTAGTTATTGGGCTATACGCTAGTAAAGGAATTCATACATTTCAAGACTATGCCGTAGGTAGTAGAAAAATGTCAACCTCTGTATTAACCGTCTCTTTAATCGCCACTCTTTATGGGGGAGTAACCCTGCACCGTAACCTCAACGATTATTATTGGAAAAGCTTTTACATGTTGATATTAGATCTATTTTGGTCTATTGGAATTTATCTAGCTTCTCGTTTTATTATTCCAAAGATGAGAGAATTTATAGGTAATTTTTCCATCGCTGAATCCATGGGTACGATCTATGGAGTACATACTCGGATGGTTGTGGCTGTTTCAAGTATGATGTGTATCATATCTTCCTTAAGTGCTCAATTTAAAGTAGGGCTTACTATATCTCATAAGTTGTTTCCTACCATAGAACAATTTCCTACTTTCTCAATCGTTATAATAACTATTATAGTCATTGTATATTCCACCTTTGGTGGGGCTAAAGCCATAGCCCTAACAGATATTTATCAATTTTTATTTTTTAGCATCTGTCTACCCATCCTTATCTTTACTTACCTGTATCGAGCTCCAAACCTATGTGAAAATAGCAAAAGATGTATGGAGTTATTACAATACAATTTTACAGAAACTATTATATGGAATGATATAGCAGCTGCTGCGCTTACCTATATTATAGGCCGAATTGTATTTTATCCAGCAAGTATTCAGCGTTTTTATATGTCCACCTCTATATTACAGGCCAGAAGAATCTTCTCTTATACTGCTATTATAGCCATATTCATTTCTTTGCTCTTTTTAACTATAGGAATGGTTCTACATATAGGAGGACATAATATCATAAAAGAACAGAATATATTGTATTACTTCCTTCAATCTAACTGCTTTCCAGGAATACAGGGGCTACTAGTAAGCGCTGTCATAGCCTTACTGATGTCTACGGCTGATTCTTATCTCCATGCTGGCTCTATTCTATTTGCCCATGATTTATGGCCTTTTCTAACAAAGACTAAGAAGAAATCTTCCCTTACAGTAGTACGAATAGCCTCTATCTGCATAGGTATAGCTAGCTTACTTATGGCACTTTACACAACCAGTATTGTAGAACTTATCAGAAAAACTGTGCATATATATGTACCGGCTGTTGTCATGCCTATTATGCTAACTTTCCTTGGTTTTAGACCTCGCTCTGCTACAGTACTATGTAGCATGGGGATCAGCTCTATGTTAACAGGTTATCGGATTTTTATACAAGGGAAGAGTATAAAACATGCAGATACCTTACAAGCCCTTATGTATAGCCTACTTCTCCTACTATTTATCCATTACCTTCTACCTAATCAACCAAATAGAGGTTGGGTGGGCGTTCAGGATTATAGTTATGTACAACTGCAAAATCAAGAAACTAGGCGTTGGTGGATTAGAAGACTACAATACTTCAAGCAACCATTTACGAAACTGTATTGGGGAAACCTTTTTCCAAAAAATAAAAGTAGGTTTATATTGTTTGGCATCTATCTCATTACCAGCAGCCTGGTCGCACTCTTCTATATACAAAAAGAATACTTTTTCCCCTACATCTATTGGTATATAGCTGTAATGACCCTTGGAACGATTTTAACCATCTATCCAGCTTGCCATTCCTATAAGCAAAGTAGTAATGGGATACTGCATGGGTTATGGCCTATGTTACTATTTGTATTACTTTTTATTTCCATGATACAATTTACCAAATTGGGCCATTTTAGTCCGATGGTTTGTGCCTTATTTATTTATAGCCTAGGTTTGGGTACCATGCTGCTCTCTTTTAATTTAAGTATCCTTATGCTTTGTATGGCTCTGCTCATCCATAAGCTTATTCCACCTAGTATTCCTTTTTTTGACTTATTTTTAGCTAATTTCAAATCAATAAATACGCTAGAATTGGTTTTGTCTGTGGCGCTTGGAGTGGCTGCTTTGGTAGGTTTTAGTACTTATAAATGGTTAACTGATCAAACCGATATTACATCTAAAGTGGTAGACATAGCCCGAACCTATGAACGACGTATTTCCCTAGAAGCCATCTATAACCAGGTTAACTGGTTTAGACTAGATCCTACCCATGGAAGTAAGCTATTGGAAGAAATGGCTGAAATGTTACAAAGTCCTGGTCATTACCTATGTACACATGGCCAGGAAAAACTGGGAGAACAGATTAGGTTCTTTATAAAGAATCTGGAAACATTTAGTAAATTATTACTACAAAGAGCTAAAGAAGAACGTAGCCTAACACTGAATAAGAAAACAGTACAATCGGTAGAAATTGCCCCCATTATCTTAAAAGCGCATACTACCGTTCGTAGGTTAAGGGAACCTATACAGTTATTGCTCCGTAACGAAACAGCAGTAACAGCGCTAACAGCAGATACAAATCTTTTTGAACGTTTTTTAACTATAAATTTATTGGAAATCAGTAAAAGTTACCAAGCTGTAGATCATATGATTACCCTAACCATCATGGATACCATGTTGCGTTATAATTATTCAAGTGATACGCACGTTAGTAAAACAGGACTTGTCTTACCAGGATTAGCTTTTGTGATGAGCACCGACACAACTAAACAAAGTGTATCACCAGTATACGATATCACTGATGAGGTAACGCCTGTTTACTTGCCAAAAACAGAAGATCAGCTCTATCAAGCAGAAAGCAGACAGATTATACAAGCCCATGGTGGTATCTCAGCATCAGTAATAGAAACCGAAACAGTTTTAACTTATTTCTACGTATTACCTGTAATGGGCCAAAGCGTGATGCGTTTTAAAACATACGATCCTACTGCTTTAGCCAGTGATATAGCAGAAACAGAGGAAAGTCTAGCACAAGAAAAAGAGTTGGTGGAACTTCTTACCAGAGAAACGACTCTGACCAAAGAAAAGGTAACTAAAACTATCGCTTTTATTAAAAATGCACATGGGCTTGTAACCCGTAAATCTGGAGACCCTTACTATACGCATCCTATGGCAGTAACTAAGATACTTCTCGAGGTCACTAAAGACCCTGTAGTCCTTCTAGCAGCCTTGTTGCATGATGTAGTAGAAGATACACCAGTTACACTTAATCAAATAGAACTTATGTATGGCCCTGAGATTGCTTACATTGTAGATATGGTTACACACTACAACACCAATGGTTACCGGTGGAAGTTAGCTGATAGAGAACAAAAAAATATACTGGATCAATGCAAGAATATTCGCGTCATACAGGTTAAGCTAGCCGATAGACTCCATAATATCAGAACCATAGGTTTTCGCAAACCAGAAGACCAAAAAAGAATTGCAAAGGATACTATAGAATTTTATATCCCATGGGGTACAAAAAATAAAATTGTAAAGTGGGTAGCAGAAATGAAATATATTTGTCAGGAAATCTTAAATAAAAAAGAACCCTAATAATCAACCTCTAACCTTTAATACCATGTTTTTAACCGTTCTACCAGGTAAGTTTACCCTTCAAAAACCCTCGGGGGGATTTTTGTTATTTCTCCTTTTTTTATGTGCACATTGCAATCCTATAACTAGTCATATGTTCGAAGATAAGCGTCATTTACGGGCTACATGGGTGGCATCTGTAAGCAATTTAGATTGGCCTTCAAAAGCATCCTTAACCATCCAAGACTCCAGTGAACGTATGCAAGCGCAGCAGCGTGAACTTATTGCCATCTTAGATGAGGCCGTAAATATGCGGATGAATGCTGTGTTTTTACACATAAAACCCTGTGCTGATGCCTTGTATAACTCCAACATATTACCACCATCCGCTTATTTAACTGGCATTTTAGGGCAAGATCCGGGGTATGATCCATTGGCTTTTGCCATCGAACAAGCCCACCAACGTAATCTAGAGTTGCATGCTTGGTTTAACCCCTATCGCGTATCTACAGATAAGAGCCAAGAGACCATTGATGGCTTCCATAATATGCCAGCAACTGCTCCTCCCAGTGTCTATACCACCCAGCCCGGATGGATAAAAGTAGCCTACGATAGATTTTTGATTGATCCCGGTATCCCAGCGGCACGTCGTTGGGTGGTAGATGGCATCATGGAAGTTGTAAAAAACTATGACATCGATGGGGTCCATTTGGATGATTATTTTTACTATGAATCCACTGACTCTCCAATGGATGATGCGGAGACTTTTAATAAGTATAAAGCAAGTTTTACAGATAAAGGAGATTGGCGACGCAATAATACCCTATTACTTATAACAGAACTATCAGCGCAAATACGTGCAGAGAAACCTTATATTAAATTTG
>JAIETQ010000026.1 GCA_019744995.1 Amoebophilaceae bacterium | reverse complement strand
GGCGAGAAGGTGACATACAGCGCACAATCAGGTTCCAAGGGTTGGGCTGTTCGCCCATTAAAGTGGCACGCGAGCTGGGTTCAGAACGTCGTGAGACAGTTCGGTTTCTATCTATTGCGGGCGTAAGAAATTTGAGAGGGGCTAACTCTAGTACGAGAGGACCGAGTTGGGTAAACCTCTGGTGTATCAGTTGTGACGTCAGTTGCATTGCTGAGTAGCTACGTTTATAAGAGATAAGTGCTGAAAGCATCTAAGCACGAAACTCGCCTCAAGATGAGATTTCAATAAGGGCGGTTAAAGATGATGACCTTGATAGGTTGCAGATGTAAAGTCAGTAATGGCAAAGTCGAGCAATACTAATTACCCGAACGTTTCTTTTTAATTTTGATTTTGCTTTTACAATAGTCAATTAATAAAACTTATAAGTTATATATAATATAGCTATAGCTATAGTATATATACTAATAGTAGATATATTAATAAAAAAATTAAAGATAAAGGTGACGAAAGTGCTGGTGTACACCTCTTCCCATTCCGAACAGAGTAGTTAAGCCCAGTAGCACCGATGGTACTTCAGTAATATGCGGGAGAGTAGGTGGTCGCCATTTTTTTTATTATGTATTAGTTCCCTTCCTTGTTTCTCTTATTTTATTTTTTTTGTATATTACTGTAAGTGACTGAGCTTTTTTTAAAAGACTTTGAAATTGTACCTTAAATGCTTAATTTTAATAAGCTACTAAGCTATTAATCTTAATTTTAACCATTAAACTATTATGTTTTTGTCACACTTTATTAGTCATAGATATAAATCTTTTTCTTTGTCATCTACTCTTTTAGCGGCTCAAGTTTTGCTTTCTGCTGGTGACGGTTGTAATGACCCAACTAAATCTCTTCAGAAGAAGCCCGACGCTGAAGCTAATACACAAGAGTACAGAGAGAGACCCTACCAAGTTGCTCCTTATCGCCCTCTTAAACTTAACCGAAATGTAGGTTATCCGCAAGTAGAGGAAGAGATGTGCCTGCCAGCTTGTTCAGACCCTGAAAATGATCAAAGAGCGCTATGCAGCGGTCCAACTTCAGCAAATGAGCTACGCGTTCTAACAGAACAGGGAAAATTTGCGGAAGACATAATTTCATGCTTACATAAGGAAGGTGTGTGCACCGAAAAGGAAGCGAGGAGATTACGCAACATAGTTAATGAGCCTAAGGAAAAACAGTCCATATTAGATCAGATCATGCAGGTTATATTTTCTGAAAACAGTTATCGAGGGTGGAATAAAATATTTGAGCACCTGGCTAAGTCGGATATAAAAATCAAGGATCGGAAGATAACCGCAGAGGATCTAATCGAAAATCTATGTAATTTAGGCTTGTCCCCTAATATACAGGATTCCTATGGGCGAACTATTTTATCATATATAATGGAACATGACCCGAAGGACTGTGATAAATCGACTAAGGTTAATAATTGCATCAATTTTTTACTAAAAAAGGGTGCAATAGTAAGCCCTAATCCTAGAGAGAATGCCAAATACTACCTGTCTCCATTAAAAGCTGCTTTCTCTCGAAAAAATCGTAGGCTTATGGTTTTTAACTTGTTAACACACAATGCTTCCATGAATATGCGCTTACATGGTGGAGATACACGCTTACTTGTAGAGGCTATTAAGGAGGAGTTTAATAAAGAGGTGATTGACTTACTTATCCGACAAGGTTCAGATGTAAATCAAGGTATGACAGCAGGATTGCATCCGCCTTTGCAGGCTGCTATAGATAGAGGAGATGAATCCGGCTACGACATCGTTAAACTTTTGATTGACCATAACGTTGAGCTGAATCCTAAAGGTAGTGAGGATATGTGGGATAGAACTAGTCGTTTTTCTCCTCTAGATTATGCACAGTGTCGTAGCTATAAATGTACTCGTATAATTGAATTGCTTAAGGAAAAGGGTGCAGAATCTGCCTTTGACGCTTATCGTGGTGCACAATCTTCTTGGGACGCTTGGTTTGAAAATATTTGGAAAGATACATTTGAGAATTGTGAAAAAGAAATTGTCATACGCACTGACAATAACAGTAACTCAAATAATAGTAACTCAAATAACAGTCAACCCGAAGAGCTTACAAAAGCCTGTGAAACACTAACCACCTGTTTTGGAGAACCCATTACAGAAAGAACAGACGATACAGAACTAAAACGCTTATTTAAAAAGCATGCGCTTATGTGCCATCCAGATAAAAATGTTAATGTTCCACCAAGTGAAAGAGCAGAAAAAGAAGATAAGTTCAAAAAGATGAAAAAAGCTCTAAATACACTAGCTAAATATAAGTCATAAATAATAAAAAGCATACCTATGCAGCGCTAGCCAGCAACTGTTTATACAGGAAGGTGTAACCTATAAACCCCTTCCTGTATCAGTTATTGGGCAAGACCCCTAGCACTACCTAGCAACCTTCCAATATTATATCCTAAACCTACTAGCGTATTCCAATGGCCAGGATGGGTCATTAATCTAACATGGGGTATAATGAACATCAAACCTGATGGGGTTTCATATTCAAGACTGAATTCCCATCCAACCCCCAATAGATTGTCGGATACCTTTTTAAGGGGTATGGTATGTTTTTTGTGGTTATGTTTGTCCCATTCTGCTTTAAAAGCCTTTCTTTCTGCTGTAAGCGCAGGGGCTTCATCTTGGATTATACAAAATATGGGGAAGTTGTCTTTTAATAGTTCATAACCTGATGCATCCCTTAGATATAGTGCCCGCTCTTTTGTTTTACTCGCATGCACTAAGCAGGTGATAAAAAAGCCCATATTGATGGAAAACCAGCGCTGACTTGTTCCAGGATAATATTTTACAGTCAAAGGTAGCATAAAGCTATCTATATTACACTGAGTCGATGGACATGTATTGTCAAGCCTATCAACAATTGTTCCTTTAGGGAACGCCTCTATCCTTCTGTAGTACGTTTTTGTTAACTCCTTTCTTAGAAAGCACAAGCCTATTTCTATGTGCAAGTTGTTTATGACATACTTGCTGGTTTTTTTGTGAGGGGGCCTCCAAAAAATTCCTATAGGATAGCCTATACCGGAAGCAGGGGCACCAAAATGATCGAAGATATCATTAATACAAAGCTCATACCCTACTTTGATACCAAATTGATGCGGATGACTTTCTGCTATGGTTTTTTTTCCAAACGTTTTGTTGCTATCTAGCATCAAAACAAGGTAGGTTATGCCTATTTTAGCCCTATGTATAGGTGCACTTTTTATTTTTTCTTAAAACGTATCAGGTAATAATTGTAATGGGGTTTGTTTCAAAGGGCCAGTGAGGTCATTTGTTTATAGATGTTTCGAGTCAGATATTCCATATCGGGTGGAATAGCCTGCGTCAATTGTTTGGTTTCAGCTTGATGGATAGGTCTAGGGATAGCTACCTGTTCCCTGTTTGCTGAGGTTGAAGCTAACCTAGTTTGTTCAGGAAGCATAGCTGTTTTTTTGCTATACTGGCAAGCAGTCGTTTTAATAACGCTCAATAGTAGATCATTATTACAATTATTATTTTACTAAATCAAGTTTTTTAGCCTGTCTTTCTCAGTGTAAGTTTTTTAGACGATGCCATTCGCGCATAAATAAACCTATTTTTAGCGGACTATCAATCATAATGATTGTTTGTAAGTTACCTGTTTTAAGGATCAAATCGATCAAGACAGCGGACAAAGGAATTAACTTTAAAAAAATGGGATCTATGCACACCTGCTGCTGCCAAATGTGCACAGGCCTAGTTAAGATGATGGGATAAATTTTATAAAATTGTTCGACAGATAATTTTCTAACTTGATCATTAGATGCTGAAACTGCTGAAGGATAGCAATAATTATATAAGGCTAGTAAGGTTCGAAAAGCACCTGAAGTGCCAATTAAGGTAAAAAGTTTATAGGGTATAGCTGCCGTAAATAGTGAAGCTAAAGCTGTACTATAATAGCCCTTTAACTGGTTTAATTCTTTAGAGGTAATGGGATCACTGTAAGAAAACCAAGACGCAACCCGACGTATACCCATCTCAAAACTTTGCTTCCATAACACTCCTGTTTGATTAAAGATAATACACTCCACACTTCCCCCTCCTATATCAACAATTAAGTTATGCTCATCTGTAAAGCTACCCGTAGATGTACAGCCTAAATAAATTAAATCTGCCTCCTCTGAACCAGATATCACCTCTACTTCAATACCCGTAGCCCATAAAATAGCGGAAATGACATCCGATGCATTGGATGATTGTCGTAATAAACTGGTAGCTTTGGCAATAATACAGCCAATACCCTCTCGTTCTAATTTTTTTTTAATATTTAGCAGAATATGTATGATATATTGTTGGTTTTCTAGCGATATGTTATTGTTAATTGACTGATTACCTATACATAAAGTAACTTTTTTTTTATATAAAAAAACATACCTTTCTGGCATAACCACCCCTACTAACACCTTAATAATATTAGTACCTAGATCAATAATGGCTAATTTTGACATATTGTTACAATAAAAGAGAGGTATAGGCTATACTACCAAAACATATGAACAAAAGTTAAGGATTTATTTTCTTTTCTAAGAATGAAACACGCCATTTCACATAAGGAATCAACGAAAAATTTATTTTATTTTCCACAGCCCCATATCCAGGGATAATATAATGTGATCCTAGATCATTTTTTTCGTCATGCATTAGCCGAGCCAGTTCAAATGAAAGCCCCCCATAAAGATTACTATTTGTGATTAATTTTAGCTCCGAAGCAAAATTTATTTTTATAAAATGTGCCATAAGTTGCTGAGGTATAGTAGTCTTTACATCGGTAACGATAAGTTCAAAGGAACTATAGCCATACCCAATCCCAAAGTAGGCATTGGTCAAATGATTTAAACTCCATACATATTCCAAGCTACCTACCAGATACCGACCTTTAGATGGATATTTTAAGGTATCGTCATTGGCTACATTTTTTGGGCTATAAGAGGCATAGCCTCCATTAACAAATAACTGAACATCGTTGCTAAAGTGAAAATCAACTCCTAGTTGATAATACTTATGACCTTTTAGGAAAAATGGCTGTAGCCACCTCAACCAATGCAACCTTATACCTATATGTTGTATAAAAGGGACGTAAATAGATGGCCGAAGGGGCTTTTGAACCAAATAGGGTGATAAAAGCGCTAGTGCATTTTTGTGTGCAAGCTTCTCCAAAGGCAATGCTTCCTTGTTGGGTTCGAAACCCGCATCTACATCTTTTTCTAGCGCCTCTCCCCAAACGGTAGTAAGACTAAAAAATATAGTTAAAAATGTAACAGCTACCTTAAAACCTAGCCATAACCCATCTTTTTTTTTCATGGATATCATTATAGAGCGCTACTTGTTTAAAATTTGCATCATGCAATAACTCTTCCACCTCCTCACCCAATGCTTCATTGATTTCCATACAGAGCGTTCCATTTGCATTCAAATGATAGCCGGCCAAATTAGCTATACGTTTGTAAAACAGCAGTGGATTATCGTTATCTACAAACAAAGCTACATGGGGTTCATATAATAAGACATTGGCACGCATGTGTTGTTTTTCTGCTATACGCACATAGGGAGGGTTGGAAACCATTAAAGACCAATTACGTGGAGGTAATGACTCTGTTAAAATATCTTTTTTTATAAAATTTACGGTTACACCTAGTTGGCTAGCATTATAATCAGCTACTTTTAAGGCTTCTTCACTGATGTCAATAGCATCTACTGCTGCTGCTGGAAAGTATTTTTTGAGTATAATAGCTATACAGCCACTCCCAGTGCCAATATCTAGGATGGTATCGGGGGGGGCTATCTTTTGCCTTAAACAGGCGACCCACGCTGCGGTTTCTGGTCTTGGAATAAGTACAGCAGGCGTAACTTTAAAAGTATGGCCTGCAAAAAAAGCTTCTTCCAGTATATATTGGATAGGCTCATCTGCTTTTAATCTATACAGTAGATGGTATAGCTTGCTGTGCATGACCGAGGTAATAGTTAATAGGGGATTGAGTATGTAATCGGTAGCCTCTACTTGGAAATAATGATGCAAAATTTCCTTCACTATAGCACGAATCTCCCTACTGTCTTTTATAGTCAGACTTAATGATTCTTCCAAAGACGCTCTTAAATCTTTTAAAGGAGAAACTACTTCTCCTAAATCTTCTAAAGAAGTATCCTCTTTAAAAAGAAAGTTCATACCCAATATTAACCTTTAGCTATCGTATCCTGAGCTATACGCTCTTTAATATCAGCAGCTATCTTAGCAAACAATTCCGGATTATCGTTTAAAATATCTTTACTGGCTTCTCTGCCTTGAGCCAACTTGCTCTCTTCATAAGAAAACCAAGAACCTGCTTTTTTAACAATCCCTAACTCTACACCTATATCAATGAGCTCGCCTGCTTTAGAAATCCCTTCTCCATAAATAATATCAAACTCAACCACCCGAAAAGGAGGGGCTACTTTGTTTTTGACTACCTTAACACGGGTTCTTTTACCCAATGCCGTACCGTCACTTTCTTTTAATGCCGTTATACCACGAATATCTAACCGAACAGAAGCATAAAATTTCAATGCATTTCCACCCGTTGTCGTTTCTGGATTACCAAATACAACGCCAATTTTATCACGCAATTGATTGATAAAAATACAAGAACAGCCGGTTTTATTAATGGTCCCTGTAAGTTTACGCAAAGCCTGAGACATCAAACGGGCTTGTAATCCCATTTTGCTATCCCCCATATCACCTTCTAGTTCACTACGTGGTACTAAGGCCGCTACCGAGTCAATCACTAAAATATCTATACTACCAGAACGAATCAGGTGTTCTGCTATTTCTAGTGCTTGCTCACCATCATCTGGTTGTGCAATAAGCAAATTTTCAACATCTATGCCCAAACGCTCTGCATAACTTCTATCAAAAGCATGTTCTGCATCAATGAAAGCAGCTAGACCGCCTTTCTTTTGTGCTTCTGCAATACAGTGCATAGATAAGGTTGTTTTTCCAGAAGATTCTGGTCCATAGATTTCGATAATTCTTCCACGGGGTATACCTCCTACCCCCAATGCGATATCTAACCCTATAGAACCTGTAGAAATAACAGGAATATCCACCACTTGGCTATCGCTTAATTTCATAACCGTACCACGGCCATACGTTTTTTCTAATTTATCAATCGTAACTTGGAGTGCTTTTAATTTTTCTATATCATCGATCATGGTTGGCTTCTAAAAATAGCTGATTTGTTGGTAAGTGAAATATAACTAAATAAAATGATTTTACAAGCAAGCGCATAACATAGGAGTCTACTAACTTTTTATAAAAAATTATCTATCTTATTTGAATTAGGGTGACCTGTATTCAACAACATGAATATACATAAATATAAACTACATAAATATAAACTATATAGATAAATATGATTACTATCGATAAAACAAGCTACAGAGGTCAATATAATGAGCGTATTCGGTTTTTGGTGTTGCACTTTACAGCAGGAGGCTACGAATCATCATTGTCACGCTTATTAGGTGACGAGGTGAGCGTCCATTATCTGGTCTCGGAGTTGCAAAAGTATTTCGCAGATACTTCTGCCGTATAGTACTACAGCATTTATTTGTAAAATTCAAAAAATGTGTCTAAAATTGTAGTATTACTTTTGTACCACTTATAAGATTATTTACTTTTACTTATGAAAAGAACGTTTCAGCCTTCGCTCAGAAAAAGAAGCAATACGCATGGATTTCGCGAACGTATGTCAACGGCTAATGGCCGCGCTGTATTAGCCAGAAGAAGAGCTAAGGGAAGGCACAAATTAACGATATCAGATGAACCAAGGCATAAACATTAACACAATTTATTATACATAATTGGTTACAGCAACAAAGCGTTTTTCTAAACAGGATAGATTAACCAACCGAAAAGCTATACAAAAGCTCTTTAACGAGGGTAATGCCTTTAAAAAATTTCCGTACAGGGTTTTCTATTTAAGTGTGAAAAAAACTAATGAACTATTTTGTAATAAAGTTGTTTTTTCTGTTCCAAAAAAGCATATTCGTTCTGCTGTTCAACGTAATAAAATTAAACGATTGTGTAGGGAGGTTTATCGTTTAAATAAGCACCTACTCAGTGATACTTTTGATGCTGAATTTGTTTTTTTAATAGGGTTTGTTTATACTGACAATTGTAGCGCCATTAGTTATCCTTACTTTAATAAGGCTATGGTTGGGGCGTTGCAATATGTTAAACAAATAGATCCTAAGTAGTCTATTGTACTATCTAAGGATCTATTTGTACAGTAAAGAGGCATAATTTGAACAACCCTAAATATGTCAGCATGTATTTAGAAATCGTTGTATTTCTTATTTTTTTATCACTCATTGTATTAAGTGGTTTATATACCTCGTTTAGAGCTACGACACTTAATCAATATGCTGTAGGTTCTAAAGCATTGACTACCTCTACCATTGCTTCTTCCATTACAGTTATTATGTATGGTGGGGCTATATTTTATCATCCACTGGATTTAAACTACTTGTTGATCCTTACAGGTAGTGCTATAAGCTACTTTATCATAGCTTATGTAATCCCCTCTCGGTTGCATCTTTTTGCTAATGTCTATTCGGTAGCCGAAATTATGGGCAAGCTATATGGAAAACAGGTGAGAAAATTAGTAGCTATATGCGGCATATTAAGTAGTACTACTGCAAGTGCTATGCACCTCAAAATCTGCTCAATAGCCATGTCGAGGCTGCTTAATATCAATGAATCCTATAGCTTAGTGATAGCCACTGTTATTGTAATACTTATGATTCAATCAGGAAATATTGAATCATTAACCTTATTGCATGTATTACGTTGTGCTACGTTTGTCATCGTGATACCAACCCTTGCGTGGGTCATATGGAAGGGTTGGCTAGAACAATACCATACAGAACAAGCACAACTTATTTTAGGCATTAAAAACAGTTGGAACTCTTGGTTTAACGTTGGTAAAGGCCCTGCCTATTACATCACTTGTTTTGTTGCTTTTGCTATCCCGACCTTACACCCTACGGAAATCCACCGGGTATTGATTGCTGAAAATGCGTTGCAAATAAAACGTTCTTTTAATTATGCAGGCTTGTTTGCACTCTGTATAAATTTGATTTTATTATGGATTGGGCTATTGTCAAATGGCGCATTTAATAGTTTGGTGATAACAGATACCCCTATACATATACTGAATACTTATATAGGCTTACAAGGATGTCTTGTTGCAGGTGTTTTTGCTTTAGCCATCTCTGCAGCAACTGCCCATTTGCATGCGGCTACAGTTTTAGTTATGAATGATGTAGCAAAAATATTTAAATATACCCACCAGCCCAGCATAAACCCTAAAAGTTATACAACCATTGTAGGTATTATCTCTATGCTCTTTGCGCTACATGCTACGTGTCCATTCGAACTGTTTGCACTGGCTACTTTATTATTTAAATCTGCTGCAAGTATGCCATTATTAATGGCATTAATGGGTATAAACTTACACAGATATACCGTTTTAGTAGGTATGCTAGCAAGTGGTATAACCATAGCTCTTTGGCAATATTTTTCTTTAGGCCCCTTTTTAAGCAGTCTAGCTCCATCTATGTTGGTCAACTTAGTCACCATTTTTTTGGTACAACTAGGTCTAAATAAGCATCAAAAGAAGGAACAATATACTACCTTAATGCCCCCCTCAACAGAAGAAAGCACCACGCGTTCTTATAAAGAACTATGGCATACAACCATTAGATCTATTTTATTTGCCTGTAAAACATTTAAGTTTTTTAATTACATCCAAAAACAGTTCCCTAAAAATAACACGATTTATATTCTTTTTAGCTTTTATATGCTAATTACAAATTATTGTTCTTTTTATACTTTCTCTAGTAATGCGCTACGCACCTCTACCTTAGAATACCTTATTCTTTTCCCTAGTTTATTTGTTGCTGCATTTTTTTTATTTTATGCCTCTATTGTACCAGGAAAATATATGGCAAGGGTAGCAGCCTTTATATGGGAATTAAGCAATTTGTATTTTTTACTGGTAGTAGGCGTTGGCATGTTATGGCTAAGTAACTTTGCCCACTTACAAGTTATTATCATTATGGTAAACCTTACCCTATCGATTTTAACAACCTCTTATATGCTATTATCTATCAGGTTGTTGCTTACTGTTATAGCGCTGTACACCCTACTTCCTTTTTTAGGTCATGACCTCGCTACCATAGATACCTTTTTTAATATCAATATTAGCTTTATTTATGTCATACTGATGACATTTGTCTTTATTGGCGGTGTATTATATTACAAAGAAAATTTGCGTAAATCTCTAGTAAGGATACAAGATTTAAAAGCAGAAAAGAAAAATGAAAGCATTAGACAATCTTTTAGGAAACAACAACTAGAAGTCTTATCCCATGAGAGTAGCTACATCATTGCTCATTTACACAGCCAACTGTCTAAATTACTGGAAGACAAAGGAGGCCTTATGGTGGCTATAGCAGAACAAGCTACAAAGTTAAAGAGATACTTTCATAGTCTTTTTACTTACCTCAAACATAATCTTTACCTAACCCTTAACTTAGTTAATATTGAACAATTGTTACAGGATTGCTTTGACAGCATACGTATTAAAAATAGCTATGATTACCCTTATATAGTTATCAACACAGAAAGTATTTACATACAATGTGATGAAGAGCAAATTAAAAATTTAATCATCAATAGTTTAATTGCCTGTAACCTATTAAAGTCTACTACCCCTGATGGTTCCCAAAAAGATATTTACATTTACATTAATGATACCCATTTAGGCTATCGATTAACCTTTTTGGAAGGTAAAATGGAAAAAATAGCTGCAATTAGTTTAGTAATAACTACCAATCAACAACGTCCTATCTTGCCTTCTGTATATAAAGTAACAGAAACAGCAAACTTCGAAATGCGATATAAGAAGAAAAAAACAGAAAAAGAAGATATTTCTTTTGAACAGCAACATATCATACATGCACACTATGGTTATTCAGAAATCATACAGACGGATACCAGTATCACTCATATATATGTAATACCTGTTCATTTACAACATGTTATTAAGACTTTTACGATGCTTGAACCTGTAGTTTCTTCACGACATGTAGTATTAGATACTACCAGTATAGAAGCAGAATCCACCTTTCTTGAAAAGGTTAAGGAAAAAAAATGGCTTAATATAGATGTCATTGAAAATATGCTTGAGTTGATTAAAATCAACTATACCTCACAAAGAAGAAAAACAGGAGATCTGTTTTATCTCCATCCCATTGTTGTAGCCTCCATTTTATTAGATATAACAGAACATCCCAATCTGATTATCGCGGGGCTAACCCATGATTTGGTTCAAAACACGCCGCTTACACAAGCAGGTTTTTCTACTATAATTGGGGAAGATATTACTAAAATGGTAGGTACAGCAAGATCTTTTGAACAAGAACTACCTCGTTCAAAAAACGAATACCCTAAATACATCCAACATATTATTCATCATAAATGTCATGATGCCATTCTGCTTAGACTAGCGGATGTATTACACAATGCTCAAACGCTTTATGCACATAACCCTCAAAAACAAATAGCGAAAGCAAAACTCATTCAGCGATTTTATGTGCCCTTGGCCAAGCAAATGCAGTTAACTAAAATAGCGCATGAATTACGTGGTTATGCTGCTAAGATTTTAAGCTAAATCTATATTTACGATTATTATACTTATGAACCTAGAGAAAAAAACAGTTTTTATAACCGGTGCTGCACGAGGAATCGGTAAAGCCATTGCCCTTAAATTTGCGGAAAAGGGAGCTAATATTGCTTTTACACATTTTGGATCTAATAAAGAAGAAAGTGAATCGTTAGAGCAAATGTTATCAACATTTCAAGTCAAGGCGAAAGGATTCCATTCAGATGCCTCTAACTTTCTTGATACCAAGCGAGTAGTTCATGATGTATTGGAACAATTTGGTGGCATAGATGTTTTGATCAACAATGCAGGTATTGCTAAAGATAATTTATTGTTGCGTATGACAGAAGAGGAATGGGATACGGTATTGAATGTAAACTTAAAATCTGTTTTTAATACGGTACAGGCAACCATAAAAACTTTTTTGAAACAACGCCAAGGTTCTATCATCAATATCGCCTCCATAGTGGGCATAAGGGGTAATGCTGGTCAAGCCAATTATGCAGCATCTAAAGCGGGTATCATTGGATTCACTAAATCATTAGCTTTAGAATTAGGAAGTAGAAACATACGCGCTAATGTAATTGCTCCTGGATTTATAGCCACTGATATGACCAATCATTTGAACTCTAACCAGCAAGAAATATGGAAAAAATCTATTCCACTTAACCGTATAGGTTTACCAGAAGAGGTAGCCAATTGTGCTTTATTCTTAGCTTCTGATGCTTCTAGTTATATTACGGGACAAGTCATACAGGTGGATGGGGGGATGCTTACGTAGGAGAAAGAGTGTAGTTAGGAAAATAGATATAAAGTTCATGGAGAAGTATGGTGAGCCACTTGATACACTTGCATAAATTTAAAATAATAATTAAATTTCTCGGGTATATACACTCATGAACCCCACTACTATGGTTAGCAATAACAGTACCCCACCTAAAATGATGGTAGGAACCGATGATTTTAAAACATTATTATTAAATAGTGATGTATTTGTAGATAAAAGCTTACTGATTAAATCATTGCTGGAAGACAGTGGTGCAATCGTGCTCATCACTCGGCCCAGACGTTGGGGTAAGAGCTTAAACATGGATATGGTTAGACGATTTTTAGAAATAGAGATAGATGAACAAGGAAATCCCTTACCAGTAGAACAGCGGAACAATATCAAATTATTTACTGGGGGAACCATAGATATAGGCTTTGATGAAACCAAAGAGCTACAGCCTTTACAAATAGCCGCTCATGAAACTATACTAAAGCGTTTAGGACAATTTCCCGTACTATTTATAACCTTTAAAAATCTAGAAGGAGAATCCTATAAAGAGATTGAAGTAGGGCTAAAAACAGAACTATACAATCTATTTAAAGCACATAGGTATTTAATGCATAGTACACAGCTAGAACCAGATGAAAAAGAGGCATTTGCTATATATCTTTCTCCAGACATAACCACAGAACATATTAAAAGCAGTTTAAGCCTATTAACCAATTTACTTTACAAACATTATAATAGAAAAGTATGGGTATTGATTGATGAGTATGATACTCCAATCATTAATGCCTATAGCTATTTTGGTAATAATGAGACCGAATTTAAAAAAGTACTAGCACTTTTGGATGGCATCATGAACGCGACCTTTAAACGTGGAACAGGTGGATTTTACCTAGAACGTGGGTTCATTACGGGTATTTTTCGCATAGCTAAATCTACATTATTTGCTAGTTTTAACAATGCTAGTGAATATAGCTTACTAGATGAGAAATTTGCTACATCTTATGGATTTACCCAAGCAGAAGTGGATGAATTACTAACCAAAGTGCCAACGAAAACCGATCCAGAGCAGATTAAAAATTGGTATAATGGGTATACCTTTGGTGGAGAAGTGATCTATAATCCTTGGTCCATCATGCAATGCTTAGCACATAAAGGCAAGCTTAAACATTATTGGATTGATAGTGGTGGGACCGCGTTTATTGATAAAGTTTTTCTATCCGATGCAATACAAGCAGACGTGCAGGAATTGTTGGAAGGTAAGGGAATAATTAAACAATTATACAAACAAATTGCACTAGTAGATATAGATAGTAATAAAGATATATTTTATAGTTTATTATTATTTTCAGGTTATCTAAATCCTAGTTTAGCTAATGACAATGAGGAAGACCCTGTCTATCGTTTGACTATTCCTAATAAAGAGGTAAGAGGTATTTATGTAGAAAAAGTACTAGGCTGGCTCACTAGAAAATTAAAATGGGTTTAACCCCCATAGCTGGCCGGGGCAATCATGCGATTATTATAGAGTATAAGGTGGCTAAGGATAAAAAGGAGCTGGATCCTATTGCAAAAGCTGGATTGGAACAGATTCAGGCAAAACAATATGAGGCAACAATAAAACAACAGCCCCATTTTACCAAAATCAGCAACATCTCGATAGCTTTTTGTGGCAAAGAGGTGGCTATGCACTATTCGATCGCTTAATAGCTCCTAACTTTGCTACACAGGTTATCAGCCAGGCTACTTATTCAAGCTAGTAAATTTACTTGATTTAGTTAATAAAAAATCTTATAATAGAGTAAGAGGTTTTGTACGGATAGGGGCTATAAAATAGTTCAGCTGTACTTTTTCGTTCAACACGTTAAATGTTTTCAGCCATGACACCCTTTATTTCTATTGCACGATCAGGCTTTGTTAAGTCTAGAAAAGCATACATCAAAAAAAATAGCTTGGTTTTTGGCCTTATTGGTTCCGGTTTTTTACAATCTTGTGGTCAATACGGTGCGCAGTATGTCAAAGGTTCAGACGCTGATGCGCTTGCGCATGTAAAGGCTGCTGATCTTGTAGATTATTTTCCTAATAAATGGCTACCCGAGGTATCTGACAAAGTAGTAAACCTTTTGGAAGCTGCTGACCATGCAACACGAAAAGAAATTTT
The DNA here is from genome assembly GCA_019744995.1 of Amoebophilaceae bacterium. Taxonomy (GTDB): domain Bacteria; phylum Bacteroidota; class Bacteroidia; order Cytophagales; family Amoebophilaceae; genus Cardinium. The sequence continues at coordinate 413 of JAIETQ010000026.1, read as the reverse complement.
AGATGGTTATACCAATGAAGAACTGGAGGATATAGGATATACAGTATTTTGTAAGGCCGTAACCAAAGGTAACGTGGAAGTTATGGAAATGGTGCTAGATAAGCTTTTAGATCTTACGAAAAAAAAGCATCCAGGTGATCCATATGCCCAAAAGATTGTTATAGACTTATATAAGGATCTTGTATTGCTTCATGTTACTGTTCCTAATATGGTGAAAGAATTTTTAAACATTTTATGGGCCAAATATACAAACGACGAATTGAACTTTTTTGATATCAAGCAACTGGTTGGTTTTCTTGCATCCAGTGGTGACGATGAAACCATGCAACTGTTTGGGTCTTTCTAACTAACTGTGTAAATATTTTTCAGGTTGTATATTTAAATAAAAAATAACGCCTAAAGATATGAAAAAG
>JAIETQ010000014.1 GCA_019744995.1 Amoebophilaceae bacterium | reverse complement strand
AGATAGATAATTGTTGAACTAACTATTGTTGAACATTCCACCTGCTTCACTAACAAAAATTTAAAATTTCAATGCAGTTATTAATTTTTGACTGCTTTAAGGGCGCGCCCCCCCCCCCCCCCCACCACACCCCCCACCCCCCCCCCCGGGGGGGCGGCCCAGGATCCAGTGGTGTGTGTAGTGTATGATTGGCGTTGTGGGACGGCTGGCTGGGTGAGCGTTTCTTCTTTTATCAGGTTAGGAGTGGTTTGATAAGGGCATAGGGCGTAATGTATACCATATCGATTGGGTTTGCAGAGGTGGAGTCTAAGCGAACTGCGCTCTTTACATAATGCTACTTCTGCTGGTAATTTTGGCGTCGAAACTTGCCTTCGTTCCTCACGTACACATAATGTACGCTGCGGTACTCGGCTGCATTTCTCCTAAAAATTCCTGAGCAGAACCGCATTCTGCAAAAGGGCTAACAACTTGACCTTTGATTGAATTTACCTCTATTAAGTAATGGGCTGGCGCTATAGAAAGCTTAGCTAGGGTAGCGCCTTCCGTAAAGCAAACTGGCAGCCTAGTTGTCTCACTGGTTTCACCAGTACCTCCTTTGGGTTGTTTATATACTATTGCCTCTAACCCAGCCCGGCTGCAGGTACAAACAAATTGAATCGACTCTCCTGTGGTGGTGGTAAAATGGGTATGCTTTAAGGGGTTACCTATATAAATAAAACTTGCCTTTTGCGGGGGCTGTGCTGGAGTTAAGGGGCTCTGCTCCTTTTTTAGAAGAGGGGAAGGATAGAGGTGGATATGGGTTTTTTGCCAGACAGGGGTACTTGCAATAAGTGATTGGGGGGTAAAACTAGACGTAGGGGTAAGGGATCGGGTGGGCACTTCAGTGCCTTCAAAGTATACAGGAATATTTTCTAGGGTATAGCGATCGCCTTGTAGATCTGCAACATAGTTATTACGCACTTCTTTAAAGTGGAGGGTGGCCTTTGTTGGTAAAGCCAGCGGATGAGCAGCGGCATGGCTGATGCGGCAGAGGGGAATAGATGGAGCAGGTACTGGGGCTTGGTTGGTAACAGTGGCAGATGGTGTGGTTGCTGCAGGCTGGGTAACTGGTGTCGCCTCTGGGGGGGATAAGGCAGTGATGGAGGTAGCTGGTGGACTTGCCCCTAGCATCTGTAAACCCCTAGGTGGCGCAACAAGCGGTTACTAGGTGGGTGATTAATAAAATATGCGCAATTAACCGCTTACAGGGAAAGTGTTGCATAAAATAAACTTTATTAGAACTTTTCTAAAACTTTTTGAATATAGTAAAAATATTTTATATGGGCAAATTTAGCGCATGCTTAATGCTATATAAAGCTATTTTATAAATTAAAAACCATACATACCTTAATAGGAGTTTTTCAAGAGATTTGGAAGCGCTGCTATGGATGTATCGAGGGCTCAAACTATACCGTTATAATTTTGTATATTGTCCAAAGTTAACTACCGTAATAATATGAAATTATATGAAAATAATAGAACAACCTGCACAAGCAGCTGTTGATAGATGCGCGGGCAATCATTTTTATTTTGGTGGCCATGAACAAATCGTCTACTTTCAACACGAGCCAACAGCCTTACAAGCTATTGTAGCCATACATGATACCACTTTGGGGCCAGCCCTTGGCGGATTGCGTTTTTTGGAATATGAAAATGAGTCAGCTGCACTCAAAGATGTATTGCGACTTTCTCGTGGCATGACCTATAAATCAGCCATTGCTGGGCTAGATGTAGGAGGGGGCAAGGCTGTTATTTTGAAGAAAAAAGGAGTGGCGCTCACAGAAGCACTGTTGCGTAAATTTGGTACCTTTGTAGACAGCTTAGGAGGTAAGTATATTACAGCACCTGATGTAAATACCCATGTCAACCATATGGTCCAAGTGGCTAAATCAACCCGTCATATAGCCTGTCTTCCTATAGCCTTAGGAGGTAGTGGAGATCCTTCTGAAAATACCGCATATGGTGTCTATTTGGCTATGAAGGCAGCGGTAAAAAAAACAGTTGGTACAGATAGTTTGGCGGGTAAGAAAATTGGCGTAGAGGGAGTAGGTAAAGTAGGTTATTTTTTAGTTCAATTGTTGTGTCAAGAAAAGGCTTTCGTTTATGTGACGGATATCTGCCCTAAACGACTGGAGGCTATAACAGCGGTTTGTAAGGTAGAAGTAGTGGTGGCTGGAACGCTACATAGCCTCCCCTTGGATATCTATGCCCCCTGTGCATTAGGTGCTACCTTGAATAGTAAAACCATTCCGAAATTGCGTTGTGCTATGGTTGTTGGTGCGGCTAATAATCAATTGGCCTGCGAGGAGAGCGATGCCAAGCTTTTGCTGGAACATGGTATTCTTTATCTACCCGATTTTTTAGCCAATGCAGGTGGCATTATTAATGCAGCAACCGAATTAGAGAAGGGGCCTTTTAATAAAAGTTGGGTCAAAGAACGTACCGAGCAGTTGTATGATACCTGTTTAGATGTATTACATAGAGCCGAAGCCAGTAACTGTTCCACCAAAGAAGTGGCCCAAGCAATAGCCCAAGAACGCATTCAAAGTATCAAAAGCATCTGTCATAACGGATAAACTACTAACTGCGATGGAAAACAGTCTTATACCCATGCGGTTTGTACGTATAAAAGCTTTTCAAAATCTTTATACTTATACCATAAGCCAGCGGGTGTGCAAAAGGGAAGTCGTAGAAGAAATAGAAAAAAAATTTCATTTTGATCTATTTCTACATAAATCAGATGAAAAGCTAAGGTTAGATCAAGAAAAAGAAGCAGCTATTGCGCTGTTTCAAAAGATGGTAGGGCTCGATCGATTTGAGGATGTAGAGGTAGGTAATGGTACCATTCAACAAACGGTAAAGCAAAGTTTTGTCCGTTATAAACAACTCTTATTACAGGAGCAACAACTTTTGCAAGCTAAATTTAGCCAAGCTAAGGAACAAATTTATAAAGGTTATGGCTATACCTTATTATTATTGATCGAGTGGTATAAGCTAGCTCAAGCTGATACGGTTACACCACCAGTTGATCTATTAAAAGATCAACTGGCCGCTCATCCCTTGCTCAAAGCATTATCCGATAATACCAGCTGGATCAACCTATTAAAGATACCTAGTACTAGTTGGAACCAAGAAGAAAATAAGGTAAAAACTTGGTATGCACAATTCATTAAACCCTTAAAGCCCCTCTTGTCGTCGCTAAAAAATAGAAATGATGAGACAAAAATTTTGGAATACATCATTCAAAGTATTATTTTTAAAGAACCACAGATAGAAAGTTTTTTTTCTATGATGGACCTTTCTTGGCATGAGCACAAGCGTGTGGTTAAAAAAATGTTGCATAGAACATTTCTTATACTTGCTACGAAAGATATTACTGCTTTTGCTTCTTTTTTGGGTGAGTTGGAGTTGGAGTGGACAAGTAAAATAGCGTTTTATAACTACCTTTTTGAACAGGCGATAGCCCATGGTAATGATTATGAGGAGCTGATCCATAAAACAGCTGAAAAATGGAAAAGTGATCGTATGGTATTGGTGGATAAGATTATAGTAAAGTTGGCATTAGTAGAAATGCTAGCCTCTCAGCAAACTCCTTTTAAAGTATCGTTAAATGAGTATATAGAATTAGCAAAACTGTATGGGACCTCTAAAAGTGGTCAATTTGTGAATGGTATACTAGAAGGAATTTATAAAGGATTTAAGGAGGATCCTTTATAAAAACCACTTAGAGTTAATTATTATAGGATGAAATAATGAGTTTTTAGTTATGAAAAAAGAATTTAGAAGTTTAGGCCTGCTCTTTTTGGGTTTGTCATTAGGTGGTGTTATAGGTGTACTTGCTGCTCCTACTAAAGGATTGGCAGTTAGGCATACCTTAATGTATAGTTTAAAACTATATCAAAAGAAATTAAGAGCTTTTATTGCCAAGTTGACTAGTAATAAAAACAATGTGGGCAATTATGCTAAAGATCTTGGAAAGGTAGTTATTACAGATATGGTACATGCTGCTGAAAAGATTTTAAAAGAACTGGATGACTTATCTAGGCAATTGGAAGAAAAGGAAGGGTAAAATAGTACCCGATTAGAGGCTAAGGGAGATTTGCATGGAAGGCTGGATGTTTGTTATACTTATGAAGTAGATCTATTCCATAAAAAAAATAACCTATGAGTTATGTAAATATAGACAATGGTATTGTATTTGTGTTTATACTGATTACCTTGGTAATAGGCATAGTTGCTGGTAGAAATACCAAAACATTACAAGACTATGCTATTGCTAACCGAGTATATGGTACAACTACACTAGTACTTACCTACTTAGCAACTGATATTGGAGGAGGCAGTGTGCTAAGTGATGCAGCATCTGTATTTACTCGAGGGATCATTGTGAATATTTCTATTACATCCCTTATCATTACGTTTATTATCAGAGCAATCTTTATTGCCCCTAAAATAGCCTATTTCAAAAATTGTTTGACCATGGGAGAGGTCATGGGGAGCTTATATGGTACATTTGCTAGGGTACTTACTGGAATGCTAGGTTGTTTGAATGCGACTATCCTAGCAGGGATACAGTTAATTGCGTTGGGTATTATATGCGAGTCCCTATTAGGCATAAGAGCAACCTATGGTATTGTAATCGGTAGTCTTTTAATAACTTTCTACGCAACATGGGGAGGCATAAAAGCGATCACATTAACCGATGTATTTCAGTTTATTGTGCTGATTGTCTTTATTCCTTTGATAGCTAGTATAGCCCTGAAGGAGGTAGGAGGGATAAATGAATTATTTACAAAATTACCTTCAGAAAAACTGATGATACTAGGTCATGAAAGATTTTATCGGTATGTAACCTATTTTTTTATATGGCTTTTTCAGCTTGGTATGATGGATCCCGCTATTGTTCAACGCATGTTAATGGCCAGTAGTAAATATACGCTTCGTAATAAGTATCTTATCATTGCTTGTTTCGATCCTATTTTTCGGTTTATAGTCATGCTTATAGGTTTAGCTGGTTACGTACTATATCCTTCCATTGCAGCGAAATGGATTGTGCCTCACATTGTTCAGACATTATTACCAGTAGGCTTAAAAGGGTTGGCGATTACAGGATTATTAGCTGTTGTGATGTCTAGTGCTGACTCTTATATCCATGTTGCAGGACTGACTTTTATTCATGATATTGTTAGCCCTTTTTGCCAAAGGAGATCCCATCTGTTTAATGCGTTGTCGTGGGTACGGTATGCGACCGTATGCGTAGGATTTATTGCGACCATGATAGGCATATCAGTAGTTGATATTTCTTATTTGGGTTTTAAGGCATTAGAGTTGATAGGCCCTATGTTAATGTTTCCATTTGTTGCAGGTGTTGTTGGACTTAGGCCTGAAAAAAAACCTTTTTTTATCGCTTTGGTATGCACACTGATTGCTTTTATAATTTCTACGCTGTTGCTTCCGGATCTCTATAGCCCATTAGCCATTTTGATCAGTACTGTAACCAATGGAATGACCTTTTTTTGTACTCATTTTTACATCAATAAAGGGTTTAAAACCATTGATCGAATGGCAGAAAAATACCTAAGTGAGTATAGGTAAGCAACGCATGCGCTACCATATTTTCCTATGCTTACAAAAATTTTAGTCTACGCCCAAAAACAGGTACAACAATACGGTGCGTCCTACGTATTGGTTGGTATTTTTTGTATTATTAATTTGTTAGTCCCGCAGCTTATATGGATGCACACGATTAAAGGACATCCTTATTGTTTGTTTATTATCCATACAATAGGTGCTATATTATGTGTATTACTCATTGTCCGAGACAAGTGGGGTAAATATTTTAAACATAAATATCTACCTATCCTTTTCCATTTAACCCTGCTCTACTGCTTACCCTTTACCAGTACGCTAATGTTTATGGCCAGTCAGTGCGATAGTAGTTGCCTAATCAACCTCTGCCTCTCGTTAGCCTTTTTGATGGTGTTGGTCGATTGGAAAACCATGATGCTACTCAGTATGCTGGGCATAAGTCTTGCTCTATCTACCTACCCACACTTTGCACCACTGAAGGTTGGATTATACACAACCTCTTCTGCCCTGTTAATAGGCTATCAAGCCATAATGGCAGTACTGGTTGGGATACTTTTTGCAAGAAGAAAACAACAATGTATCGAACAACTGGAACATCAAAATAAACAACTTTCCTATACCTATACCTCTTGGGAATCAGATCGATTGTATAGGTTGCAATACCAAGTAATACAGCAACAAAATCTGCAAACAGACAAAGAACCATTTCGGATTACTAAAAAAGCTCTAAATGCTTTAGCTCAAAACAATCCATCCGAAGCACTATTAGCAAAAAAGGCATTAGAACAGCTAGAGGCTTTTTTTTCCTATTATAAGGCAAGTTTTTACCAGACTATGGATGCCATACGGCTCAACGTAAACCCCATATCGCTACAAAATCTGTTGACCAGAATAAACGCAAACATCAATGATGCAACTACTCAGCGTGTACGTATCCATCTGCGTACCCAGCAGAAAAGCATCATCTGTGATGTGGATAAAATTGTAGCACTCTTAGTACAACAGATACAAGCGCTACTCTGGGAAACAACAGATATAGTCACCTTATCGATCCAGGATACCCAACTTTTTTACCATTTACAGGCAGTGCCTGGTTCTACTAGAAAGTTACCTGCCTTGGGGTTTCTCCTTACCCAAGCAGCTGATGTCGATTCCATTCAACCCTACTATCAGGGTACTACGCTTCCTCGATCCATTGAGGTTCCTAAAACTGCCATGGAGCTACCGGAAAGGAACCAAGCTCAATTGATTGAGGCCCACTATGGCTATCAAGAACGCACGAGTCTCACCCCTGGTTCTAGGCTATATGTGTTACCCGTAGAGGTAAATAAGATACGGGCCGCTGTAGTAGATCAAGATCCTATCCCAAAGGAGGTTCCCTTGGATAATCCTGCTTCTAGCGCGCTAGAGCGCATTTTTATGCAACGACTGTTAGAAACAGATTGTTTGTTAGATTTTACTATTGCTCGTGAGGCTATCGATATGATTAAACAAGTCCATAAAGGGCAATTTCGAAAATCCGGAGAACTCTTTTATACCCATCCTTTGACGGTAGCTACTATTTTGTTGACTATGACACAAGATCCGGATACCGTTTTAGCGGCTTTATTGCATGATGTAGTAGAAGATACCCCCGTTCATTTAGAACAAATTGCGTATCAATATGGTCAAAGAGTAGCTTGGTTGGTTCAAAAAGTAACCAACGTAGATCCTACAGGTAAAAAGACTAAACTGACCGAAGGAGAAACCCACGAGCAGCTAGCTGCTTCTTCTGATGCGTATGCGGTGATGATTAAGCTAGCCGATCGCCTACATAATATACGTACGTTGGCTGCTCATCTGCCAGCTAAGCAACGTCATATTGCGCAAGAGACGTTAGACTTTTATATACCACTTGGCCATAGTATTCAAGGTAGTGGTGTAAAACAAGTTGTCGACGAACTAGCAACCCGCTGCCATGCGCTGCTTGAAGCATAAAAATCTACCCTTCGAGCAGTGGTTTTATTGCTTCTTCAAACACCTTCCATGGATCTCTACCATTGACTTCAATATTGGCTATCTTTATACCCCATGCTTGAAGCACAGGATTTTCTTTTATCTGCAAAAATCGCTTGGAATCCTGATCGTATTTTATTTTTTTACCTATATATTCAAAATGGTCGCCCGCACGTTTTGCTGCTGTTTCGTAGTCTTCGGTAAGCACGATAGACAGCTTAGGTTTTTGACCATCTATATGGGTACTAAATAATTTTATGATTGGTTCTATATCTTCTACTTTCCAATCAGACAATTGATTCTGATAGCCAAATGTTTCTAAAAAGGAACCTCTTGAAACCACCACGTCATGGGTTGCCCAATCCGTATGGTCAAAAACTTCTTTGCTACAGGTCAGGTAAAGTAAAGCTTCTGTAAAGGCTGAAACTTTTGTACGGTGCGTTACAATAATATCGTTAGCTAGCTTCCCATAGTCAGTCCCTTTAGGATCTGCAGTAGCTACCGCTACTTTTTTTTTATCCAAAAAATAGGCTAGTACAAAGTCTACCATTTCTTGTCTAGGTGTACCTGATAGTCCATTAATAGTATACCAAAGTGCCATGTTACTATCGGTTTAAATGGTTATGTTGTTACGTGTAGTCTTACACAAGACCTCCTCCATAAGGATAAATAAAATTCCTATACCATCAAATATTTTTGCTTTTATTCGATCTAATGCTTTATATGCAGGGCTCGTTTCATCCCTTTAGCAAGGCCCTACTATATCGTTTGGTAATCTTGAGTTTATAGACTAAATTGTATTTAGTGGCTTCAAAAAGTCCTTAGGATTAGTTCTTATCTTAATTCACTAAATTTTAACTACATCACTATGATAGATAATAAATCACAACTCATGAAACGTATGCTTTTACTGCCCTTGGTCTCCTCCTTATCGACCAGTTGCGGTGGTAGCCATCAACTTAATTCAAGCTTATTCAAGCCAGCCCATAGAATAACCACCTTGGCCCGTTTAAAGCAAACAAAAAAAACAAATGGACGGTTTAAGAGAAAACAGGCAAGAAAACTCACCTATTTTTTGGCTAATCTAAAACAGCTACAACAGGAGATCATAAAAAAAGGTGGCCACCGCTATCGTAAACTGAAGCAGGCTAACCAAGCTAAACGTGAACAGTTAGTAAACGAAAATGCCATCTTTGGTTACCTGAGGCATGCTAGCAGCACTAATTTTTCTAAAATAGAAGCTATACTAGCCAAGAGGTTAGCAGAAAAATCGTTAGATATAAATACAACAAAATGTAGAGGTAAATCCTTACTTGCTTATGCTATGAAGGGTTATGAAGAGGCTAACGATAAGTCCGGTAAAGATTTTCTTATTGAAGCTATAAAGTTGCTTATTCGAAATGGTGCAAATCCAAGCTTACCCGGAAAAAAGGGTTATAGTAAGTATGACAATATTCCTATCCTAATCGCTGCTTCTAAGCAAGATAAGCAATTATTTGAAGCACTGTTAGCAGACGATCCGGATGTTTTTACTGTAGTGGATCGTTATGGGAGAAATATCTTGCATGCCATTTTAAATAGCAACCAACAACTTGGATTGGATGCTGGCTTTTTAGAAGCTGTACTGAAGCATAAATGGTTTAAACCAGAGATACTGAATCAAAAGAAGCATGTAAATGGTACTACGCCATTACATTATGCGGCTAGAAAAAAATTAACTGCGCTAGGATTATTAATCCAAGCAGGAGCAAATCTGGATGTACAAGATGTTGAAGGTAATACACCATTGCATTATGCTATAGGAAAAGCGGCATATCTGCTTATTACTGATATTGCTAAGGGGGTGAAAATGTTATTATCAGCGGGTGAAAATCCTTTGCTAAAAAGTGCAAATCTTTTTTTAAAAAATAATCAAAACGAAAGCCCTATGGCTTGGGTTGATACTAAGCTAGAGCGCTTTACCTCTGATGAAAGAAAAAAAATTAAAGCATTATGTAAGGATTATATTAGTTCTGCCATGCAAGAAAACATATCTCCGGTGCATAAAGCAGTAAGAGCGGGAAATATCGAAGCGTTGAATCAAGCGTTGGCTGAAAATCCTGGAGCTATCAATGAAAAAGGTGGTTCCGGCAATACCCCTTTGTTCAATGCCATCAGTCTAAGAAACGAGTCCTGTGCACGTGCTTTGATAGCTGCAGGGGCAGATCTTAATCTGCTTTCTAATGACGGGAAAACTATATTATATCCTTTGGTTAACCCTGGTGAAAAAAATGTTGCATGTTTAACGGAACTGTGTCGTAGCGTAAGCCTTGAAACCATTAATGCTACTACTTTAGGTGGTAACGCAGCGAATATTCATTATGCAGCTGGTTATGATAACGAAATCTTAGAGGTGCTTGTAGCATTTGGTGCTGATGTAAATATGCAGGATCTAAATGGTGATACACCTTTACACTATGTGGTTACCAGGCATACCACTCGTTTGCCAAGCGAAAATGAAAAAGCTTCTATGTTAGCAGCCGTTCAATTCCTTTGTGCACATAGAGCTGATATTACGCTCAAAAATAAGGATGGTAAAACAGCGTTTGATTTAGCTAAAGAAATAAACAATGAAGCGGTTTGTGCTTTAATACAGAAAGGTTTATCTGCATATAGGGAGTCTAGTAGTCTATCTGGTTGTAGGAGTGTAGCTGAAGGTATTATAGGAAATGCTGTTCAACCAGGTTTAGTTTTAGCCTAATGATATTTTTAGTTTTTGTATTTAATTAGTTTTCTAGCTATATTACCCATAATTAAGGCTAGTGTATGTTGGCTTTGGTTGTGGGTAATTTCTTTTTATTCTTCTTAAAAACTATGCAAAAAATAACTTTAGCCATTAAAAATGATAAAGTTCCATTTTTTATGGATTTAATCAAAAACTTTAAGTTTATCCAGGTAAAAGATCAAGGAGATTCTAAAAAAGAGATCGTACGTTCTATTCAACAAGCGGTAAAAGATGCTAAATTATTCAGGGAAGGTAAATTAGAAACAATCACTGAAGAGGATTTTTTAAAAGAACTTGATGTGTTATAAAGTTATATCTTCCAAGGATTTTCAAACTAAAATCAAGTTATCTAAATCTAAACTAGTTTTTATGAAAAATATACTATTGAGTATTCAAGACAGTAAGTTTCCTCTTTTTATTGAGTTTATCAAAACGCTTAATTATGTAGATATCAATGAACCAGATCAAGAAGATGCTAAAGAGTGTACGCTGGCAAGATTTAAAGATGCAGTAGATGAACTCAAACTAATTCAACAAGGTAAAATAAATACAATCTCAGCTAAAAAATTTAAAAATAATTCCCTATGAAAAGTGAACATTTAAAGAGTAGGCTCACTACAAAAGTTAGTGAATTGCTGAATGAACAAATCATGCATGAAAATAACATTTCCCTACAATATCTACAAATGGCTTGTTGGGCAGAAAAAAATGACTATACCCATGCCTCTAAATTTTTCTACAAACAAGCAGAAGAAGAACGGACACATATGTTCAAGTTGATTAAATATGTACATGATATGGGGGGAGACATAGTCATAAAAAATGAAACCAACAGTCCTATTAGGACAGATTTTAACACACTTAAGGAGCTATTTGTGATGGCATTAGCCTGTGAAATAACTACCTCTAAAGCCATTAACCATATGGTTAATTATTGCCTTGATGATAAAGATTTTATGACATTTGGCTTCTTGCAATGGTTTGTTTTGGAACAAATTGAAGAAGAGGCTGTGGCAAGAAAACATGTGGGGCTATTTGAGGTTATGGAAAAACAAGAGGGTATGGCTATCCATATGGTAGATCTGGCTATTGGTAAAGGGATCACTGCATAAGGGTTGATGTGTTTCAAAGACAGGCCTTAAACTTTGTTGATTGTTGCTTTATACAATAATATTTCTTGTAATTGTGTAACTCTAAATGAGTAAAGAACTTATTCTTTTTAGGTGTAATTATTATCATATTAATGATAGTAAATCAATTATATTAATATAATGCAAGGGATAATTACTAAGCTATTATTAGTAGCTACGATCTGCATGACTTGTAGCAAGGGCTCTTTACCATAAGGAATCAATAATTCCTACAAAGAAGAAGATTATTCTGATAAAATTATAGCTGTAAGTCAACAAAATTTACCTAAATGTTGTTACTGCCAAGGAGAGGTAGATAAGGTTTTATCTAGGACAACCTTCATTTGTTGTTTAAATGAAGACTATAAACAAGTCACCCATGTTCGCTGTATTTTGCCTGCAATAGAATTAAGTTTTAATCTCGAGCCTGTTGCCATCAGTCTACCCTCTGGTAGTTCCTCAACGAATAGCAGAAAACGTTTATATCCTTACCTAGGTGCCGAGTTAAGCCCTATCAAAAGTTTGGCTGCGCCTACATTATCTAAACGCCCTAACCTTAGTAGGCAGTGCCCTCTTCTTAGTCGCTTATTAGATGGTGATAATAGATTTTCTGTAGGCTATATTCCTATTTTAGGTAGAAATAGCGCTTTTGTTTATTGTAGTTGTTTTGCCTGTTCAAATGGTTTACACGCTGGTTTTATACAACCATTAAAAGATAGCATTAATGCTATAAACACTAATGATTGTGCTAAGTTTATGGAACTGATGCAGGCTAATTATCCATTGGCATTAGCTATTTCTACTATAGCAGATATAGATGGGTCTACCTGTTTAATGTTGGCTAGCAAGCAGGGTAATGTGTCTATTGTACGTTGGCTATCTCGTAATGGAAGTGATGTTACAAGCAGGAATAGCGCAAATAAAACGGCATTAGATTATGCCATCCATAATAAAAATACAGCAGTTATAGATTTCCTAATACCTCGTTCTTTGTAATCCTGTTGCTTACCAACCACGTGATTCAATAGCTTCAGCAATATCTTCTGCCGTTTTTAGCATTTTTATAATAGTAGGAATTATAGTTGATATGAAACTATCTTCTAAACCACGGCTGCGCTGAGCTATACGTATTTCCTCAAAAATGCTAACCATTAAAGGAATAAATCGTATCGCAAGAGATAGGGATAGGCTGATTTTCTTAGGATTAACCCCAACATAAGACAATACCCGTAAAAGTGAATTAAGGCCATCCAGTAGCTCAGATGTACTTGTGGTAAGCGTTATTAAGGAGCTAAAAAGCAATAATATGGATAATCGAAAGACGACTGCTAAGCCGCTTAGCCAATTATTGGTACCTACCTGTACAAGAAAAATAATGCATGCTATAATAGCTATTGGACGTAATGGCATAAATAGTTTTTTTAGGGTTATTTTAGCTATAAAGTATAGCATCCATATAACCCCTAAGCTTATACTCAGCACCCATAGATTAGTTATAAAACATAATCCGATTGAAAACATAACCAGCACAATTAGCTTAAGCTTTGGGGATACGCGATGGATAGACGAATGGTATGGCTCATTCATATCTAACATGTCATCCTATTTTTATATAAAGGTATCGTGATAGAGGGATGATCATCTCCAATTATTTTCCCTTCTTCAAAAACAATTACACGATCAAAATTGGATAATAAGTCAAGGTCATGAGAAACCATGATAACCACTTGCTTTAGATTTTCTATGATTTGGAAGATATCTCTTTTATTTCTTAAATCTAAGAGTGTTGTAGGTTCATCCAATACGATGTAATCTGGCTCCATAACCAATACCCCGGCAATAGCTAATAATTGTTTTTGTCCACCACTAAGCAGATGAGCTGGAGATTTACGTAAATGATGCATATGATATAAGGATAAAATAGCATCTATACTTTCCTTAATCTTATCTTTACTATAACCTAAATTTTTTAAACCAAAGGCGAGATCTTCTTCAACTATTGGCAAGACAATTTGATGGTCTGGATGTTGAAATACAAACCCTACTTTACCTCTTATTGCTTTACCACATGTACGGGTATCTAAACCATCCACAGTGATTTGTCCAGTAGTTGGTAATTTAATCCCATTAAGCAATCTGGCAAATGTACTCTTTCCACTGCCATTGGCTCCGATGATACCAATCTTTCGCTCACCTAGTGTCAAATTCATGTTTGATAATATATCATACCCATTAACACGGTAACTAACCTGCTCAATTTTTATCATAATGTACCATACAAATTTAGTCTTCCATTATAGGGTAAGCACGTTTGACCACCAAAGCTGTAGTAGTCGCGATAACGGCCTTAATCAGGTCTCCAGGGATAAATAGTATACTTCCCATAAAAGCTTGACCTATAGGAATAAGTGTAATTATATGTAGCCATAAAATACCCATAGTATACATGATGGGTATGCTTCCAATGATAATGTATATGAAAGCACTCATATGCGTTAGGTTAGACCAGCTTTTTTTAAATAAAAAACCAATAGCGAAGGCTGAAATAGGCCATCCTAAAAGAAATCCACCACCTGGTCCTATAATGCATCCTAGACCTCCACGCCCACCCGAAAGTATAGGCAAACCCAGGGCTACCATGGCTAGAAAAAGTAGTTGAGATAAAGCCCCTCTTTTAGGACCTAAAATACTACCCGCCAACATAGTGCCTAGTGATTGCGCACTGATAAGCACACCAATACCAGGTAATAAGATACCAGGTATCGCAGCTAATGCAGCCGTCATGGCAGCAAAAAGAGCTATATAAACGATATCTTTGGTACGCATTGAGTGATACTTTCTATTCTATTTTGGAAAATTATTATGTAAAACTTGATCACTCAATTTATAAAAAATTTATGTAATATACCCTCTTTCTTTTGCCATGCATTTTATTATAAAATATAAAACTGATCATCAATTGTTTATAGAAAGGTTAAAAATTTTATAAGTTGTTTAGTTGATTATTATAAAAAAAATCCATATCGTACAAGTTTCTTGTTGTTTCCTTGCGCACATTTGTTGTCTACTTTGACAGTACAAAAATCATCTAACGTACGTTGTGTCGTCTGTTTTTATACCCAGAAAAATATTTAATGCCTTGTATAAACAATTAATCCATGTATATTATAATAAACCCTAAAACCCGCATAATAAGATGATTTTTACAAAATTAATGCCTCTAGATGAGCAGATGAAAGATTTTGGCTTTTATTGGGAAAATGTTTCCGATATTTTAAAGCAGATAGATAATAAATGTCAAGCGGTTTTTGCGGAGTTTTTAGCCAAAAAGCAATTGAGAGAAGAATTAGGAGATTTACTCTATCTTATTGTTTCTTGTGCTTTTTTTCTAAAATTAGATATTTGCAATGAATCGGAGATATATGTATCTCAATTTGATCGTAAAAATCCTCCCGCTGGGCCCGTTAGCTTTCGTGGTAGTACAGCGTTACTTGATGAAATTGTAAATGATGCAGATGTTATAGAGAAAAAATTTAGGACAGATCTTACCTATTGTAGAAAAGTACTTTTAGAGATGGTCTGTACAGCATGTAAACTTATTAACGAGTTAGGATTCAAATGTATAGATGTGTTATCCAGAAGTTTTGGGAGATTTAAAAAACGAATGCTAAAATTAATTGCTTTAGTACAAGAAAAAAAATTAGATGATTTAAATAGCATGTCTATGCAGGATAAAACATCTTTATGGATGGAGGCTGGCCTTATGGTAGCATAAGTTTAGGGGGCTTACCCAAACAAACCACATAGATGTAAAAATGCAACAACAGCAGGGATGGTAAGCAGTAGGCTATCCACCCTGTCTAGGAACCCTCCGTGTCCTGGAATTATGTTACTAGAATTTTTAACATCCACACTTCTTTTTAATAAAGAAGCAACCAAATCTCCATAAGTACCTACAATAATAACGATACATACAATAGATAGCCATTGCCATAAAGGTATCACTGAACAGTATGTTGCAACAACATAACCGGTTATTATTGCAGCTAAGGCCCCACCTAAGAACCCTTCCCATGTTTTTCGAGGAGAAATACGTTCAAAAAGGCTCCGTTTGCCTATGGTAGATCCTACCAAATAAGCGCCTATATCTTGCGCCCAGGTGATTAATAATAAACCCAAGGTTAATCGGTAGGCATACTTTCCTGTAAAAAAAGCTAAGTAATGTAACATGCTAAAAGGTATGGCAATATACAACACACCTAATAAGGTAGCAGCTATGTCTAAAAAAGGATTAGAAGAGTGTTGTCTATACAGTGCAGCTATATAGATCAAAATAAGTAACGGGACATAGCTATACCATATCATTGGAGAAAAATTTTTGTGCAGGTAATAAGCAAAAGATATGGTATAAAAAAGTAAACCTATACCTATGCCATATATACGCATAGGCGTAATTTGGATCCGCTTAATTAATTTGTAAAATTCTAACATAGAAAGCATGACTACGTAGAAA
>JAIETQ010000015.1 GCA_019744995.1 Amoebophilaceae bacterium | reverse complement strand
AATTTTAACATGGGGCAGTAATAGCTTTTGGTATACCTGACTTGGAATATGACTCAGCCCAGCTACTACCAGTTGATAAGCTTCCAGCTCATTTCCTTGAACCATAATATGAGGCAAGATACGTTCTATTTCATCCAATCTACTACCTGGTAGTAAGGCTATAATAGGCTTGTCTGGCAAACCATTATCGGTTAGAAATGTGGCGTTGGCACGATGGGTAGCTACCTTTTGAACCAGTGGATTGCCTACATAATCAATAGTATGATAGCCATTATTTTGGTAATAGGCTACTTCAAAGGGAAGAATCGACAATACTTTATCTATGTTTTTTTTGATCTGTTTTATTCTTTTGGGGTGGTGAGCCCAGATTTTAGGGGGTATGTAATAATATACGATGTAACCTCTCTTTTTGGCAAAATCAGCCAGTCGCATATTAAAACCACTGTAGTCGATAAGGATGACAACAGCTGGATGGTATTCGATGAGTGCTTGTTTACAACATCGCAACCGTTGCCATAGGGTGTAAATACTTTTCAAAAAGTCTAAACCTATGTAACCCATTGTTGAAGTATCTATGTTAGGTAGCTTACCCATAGCTTGCGCCATAGCTGCTCCTCCACAAGACCAAAAATCAGCCTTAGGATCAGCTTGTTTGAGGTGTGCAATCAAATCTGCTCCATGAATATCTCCCGAATGTTCTCCAGTAATAATATAATACCGCATGAGGTTGGCTGGTTTTATTTTGATCGGATGATAAGATCCTTTATTTTGCATCTTCAATATATGCATTTTTTTACTGTACAAATTTAAATAAGTATGCCAAAAACTCCCAAGAAACTCTTTCTACTCGATGGCATGTCCCTTATTTATAGGGCTTATTTTGCACTTAGTAAGGCTATAACCACTACAGCAAATCAGATAAACACAGGAGCCATACTAGGTTTTGTAAATACCCTCGTAGAGGTACTTCAAAAAGAAGAGCCTACCCACATCATAGTGGCCTTTGATGCCAAAGCTACAACCTTTCGTCATGAGCTATTTCCAGCTTATAAATCGCATCGACAAGAACAACCCGAAGGGATATCTGAGGCTATTCCCTATATTAAAGAGATCTTAGATGGGTTTGGTATTGTATATAGGGAATATCCCGGCTATGAAGCCGATGATTTACTAGGTACCTTAGCTAAACAAGCAGCAGCTAATGGGCTTAGTGTCTATATCATGTCTACCGATAAAGACCTAGCACAAATCGTAGGGGATAATATTTATCTATACAAACCAGCTAGCCATGGTAATAAGGCAACCATACTAGGAGAAAAAGAGATTTTAGCAGCGTGGCAAATCAACAAGATAGCGCAAGTAACAGATATTTTAGCTTTAGCCGGAGATGCATCCGATTTTATTCCTGGTATTCCATCTATTGGAAAAAAAACCGCCCAGAAACTCATT
Source organism: Amoebophilaceae bacterium (assembly GCA_019744995.1). GTDB lineage: Bacteria > Bacteroidota > Bacteroidia > Cytophagales > Amoebophilaceae > Cardinium. The sequence continues at coordinate 14,834 of JAIETQ010000015.1, read as the reverse complement.
CAGCAGTTTGATAGTGTAGAAAATCTATTAGCCTCTAGCCATCAATTAACTGGGAAAATCAAAGAGGTGATCATCCAATATGCCGACCAAGGGATGCTTTCTAAAAAACTAGCTACCATCTCTACCACAGTTCCTATCACATTAGATGTAGATGGCTGTAGCTATAGGGGGCCAGATCAAGCCAAGCTAGAACCGCTCTTTACCCTGCTCGAATTCAAAGGATTAATCAAACGGTTATTTTACCCACAAGATACCCCCAAAAAACGATCTGCATTGCCTAGTTTATTTGACCCTTCCCCTGCAGCTACTCAGGAAAATAACCACAACAATAAGGACTATACTTTAGTCGAAACTCTATCAGATTTTCAGCAACTTATACAGAAGCTACAATCCGCCAAGGAATGGTCTTTTGATGTTTTCTCAACCGATCTAGATCCACATCAAGCCACTTTGCTAGCCATTGCCATTGCCTATGAAAAAGGAGCCGCATACTATATACCGTTACCCACTGATGCAACAACGAAACAACCCTTTTTAAGCTGTTTACAAACTTTATTTGCAGATACCCAGTCGGTTAAAGTGGGCCATAATCTCAAATACAAGCTGACGGTGTTGCAGCGACATGGGGTTTACGTAGCCTCTCCTCTATTTGATCTGATGATTGCCCACGCACTCCTTGAGCCAGATAAGCAACCTCTCCAGGTGGCTAAAGGAGTTGATCTTTCCTTGCAGCTTTACCATAAATTCAGCGTAGCATTACAAGCAGAGGGATTAAAATCCCTATTTGATGGTGTAGAAATGCCATTGGTTCAAGTGTTAGCCAGCATGGAAATAGAAGGGGTAGCTATAGATACTTTCTTTCTATATACTTTGGGTAAATCGATACAAGAGGATATAGAAAAGATTAAACAAAAAATTTATGCATTTGCAGCTACAACATTTAATATCAATTCTCCTAAACAACTGGGAGAGGTATTATTTAAGCAACTACAACTTAATCTCAAGCCCAACAAAACAGCCCATGGACAATATGCCACAGGAGAGGAGGTCTTGGCCAAGCTCTCTAAAACACACCCTATTATTGAGGCTATTATGGCATATAGGATATTACAAAAGCTGCTTTCTACTTACGTAGATAAGTTGCCTGCTCTAGTGCACCCTATAGACCGTAGGCTACATACCGATTACCAGCAAACCGTAGTGGCTACGGGACGTTTAAGTTCTATAACCCCAAACTTGCAAAATATACCCATTAAAACAGCCCAAGGTAGGGAAATTCGTAGGGCTTTTATTCCCCATCATCCAGGAGATTGGCTCTTTACGGCCGACTATTCACAAATAGAGCTGCGGGTGATGGCTGCTTATGCCCAAGACGACGCCATGACCATGGCCTTTGCGAATGATCTGGATATCCATCAATTTACCGCAAGTCGATTGTTTAAAGTGTCATTGGATGAGGTAAATAGTGACATGCGCAGTAAGGCAAAAATGGCCAATTTTGGTATTATTTATGGTATTTCTGCTTTTGGTCTTGCAGAACGCATGCGTAATATTTCTAGAAAAGAAGCAGATCAATTGATCTTAGATTATTTTGAACGATTCCCAGGTATTAAAAGATATATGGAAGCTATTGTAGCCTATGCCCAAGAAAGAGGCTATGTAACTACGATGTTGGGTAGAAAGCGTTGGTTACCAAATATTCACTCTCGAAATGCTACGGTAAGAAAATTAGCAGAGCGAAGTGCCATCAACACACCTATACAAGGCAGTGCAGCAGAGATGATTAAATTGGCTATGATTGAGATTCATCATTGGTTGCAAAAAGAAAAGCTTAAATCAAGGATGGTTATGCAAGTGCATGATGAATTGGTTTTCAATGTGCCGGAAGAAGAAATAAGCGTGGTAACAGAACTGGTTATACGATGTATGGTCAATGCCTTACCTTTGCCTAATATACCGATTAAGGTAAATGGTAAGATTGGACGCAATTGGCTGGAAATAGCACCCATACCTTAGTGTGGTTGGAGGGTGCTTAATAGGTAGCTCCAGGTACGAGAGGTATAGGGTCACTGTTCCAAGCTAATTGTATCGGATCCCAGGTAAATAACCTTGGTTCAGGGCTATGTTCATCATAGGTTATATTTGCTTTATAGGTATCCTGGCCCAACAGCAAGAAATTCAGTGCAAATTGCACAGGTAAATGGTTCACATATTGAATGTTAAAATATTTTTTTTCAATCAATTTAGGAATCAACCGGATGATATCATCTAATGTAGCTACCGGTTGGTCATCAACAGTCAATAACTTTAGGCAGAAAAAATAAATTTTTTCATTAGCAGTCAGTGCATAAACATTAGGCCTGAAAATATTGTTTGAGCCAGCTGCACCAAAAGTTACATGGCTAGCCGGGACACCTACGAGTCTACTCGACACATCATCTAATTCAAAGAAAGTGGCTCCACCAAATTGGACGATTCTACGCACTTTATGAGCTTCTGGACTATATAGGGAGATGTTCACATGCTCAAACCTTCCTTTCCTAAAAATGGTGAGGCAACAAGCTGCTTTGGTGGAAGTATTCATAGCCATATCTAAATCTATGAGCCGTGCTACTGACCTGCCATCTATAGCCCAAACGATATCACCAGGTATCAGCAGGCCCGCTGCCGGAGAACCATGTAAAGTAGCTTTGACTTGTAAAATTTTATGCTGCGCAATAGGGAAGTTGGCATCATATTCTTTTTGTTTTTCAACAGGAAATTGATCATACTTAACTGCTTCTGTGAGTGAATAATCGCCGCATAAAGCACCGATATGTTTTCTAACGGGGATAGTTCCTTCATTTAAAAAAGATAGGGCATAGCTTATATAGGATCCATCTAAACAAGATATAGCTGTTTTGGACCCATCAATATTCAATCCTACTGCTTCTCCTTTGGTATTCCATATTAAAGCGCCATGGATCTCACTCCCCTTAGTATCCATACTGACACCGAAGGCTTGCTGTGGCATAGGAAGATCTACCACCTGACATGCAGTAATGGTTCCCTCATGGATCATATATTGATTGTTTTTTCCTTTGCTAAAGGTAAAAACAGGAGCTTCTATAGCAGGATCTTTTTGGCTAAATATCGCTTGTGTCGCTGCTTCAGGAATGGCAGCAGGATCTACTTGTAGTATGGCATAGCAGCACCAAGGATCATAATAGCGTAATGTTGCTTTGGTTTGCTGACCATTGTAAAATGTAATGTGGTATGCACCTACCGCAACAGGACCTATCCCATAGCTTATGGTAAGGATATACCCTTTGGCTTTATTTACCAGTACTCCGCTTAGATCTGATGTTGTAACAGGAAAAGTATAGGCCGTAAGCGAGGTAGATACCTCTATGGAGACCATAGATTGCTTAGCTGCTTTGACAATAGTGGGTTTAAAGGTTGATTTTGACGCAAGTGATGGGGTAATAGCGAATAGCCAAACTATTACATACCCATAAGCGGGTATGTAAAATGTATTTTTGCGCATAATGTTAAAGGGAGAGGATAGTGGTTGATAAATAGGCGCTATGCTTTTATGTTGAGCTTACTTCCAAATGTGATTACACTGAAACTGTATGTGCGTAGTCTAATTTTGTTCATAGAAAGTAAGCTCAAATATACAAGGGATCTATTTATTTAGATTTACTGAATATCCCAGCCAGGCTTAGAGAAATAGTTCCTCCGGTATGATTGCCCGTTGCACACCAATTTTTTCCTTGCCAACCCACTTGTATCGGATTCGGATTAGATGGGTTAACCTCAATGGCCGGACGGCCTTTACTACCTCCTCCTCCACCCCCAACTATCTTTTCCAATGCATTGATAGTTAATACCTTTGTATCAAAAGCAGCTATTTTTTTTTGATTCATAATGATATAAATTTAAAGTTATAACTTATCTAGCGTATACTTTTTTTATTAGAAGTAATAATACAATAGCAATAAAAAATATTAATATATACAATTTATTTACTACGATATCTATCGTATGGCTGAGTGTTTTTAAAAAACTAGTCATTTAACAATTGGTTTTCCTATCCATTTCATATGCTTTAGGTCCAACTCATATAACTTTGGCTCAGCGCTATGGGTATGGTAAGCTATGTTACTTTTATAGGGATCATACCCTATATGAAAATCCACCCATCTATGATTGTAGGTACATATAGGTGCTGCGTTGATATATTCCATGGTAAAATACCTTTTTTCAATCAATTTAGGGATGAGCTGCACCAATGCATCTAGATTAGCAACAGGTATTCCATCAAAAGAAAGCACTTTTAACCTAAAACATGAACTATGGCTACCAGTATACCCATCAGTAAACCGTTTTACCTGCTCAAATATGTTCTGTGGTTCCACCAACGCAAAGGTTAATGTTTTAGGAGACTGCCCCCCTGTTTTGCTAAAATAATCATCACTTTCAAAAAAAGTTGCTCCGCCAAAGTAGACCATTTTGCTAATCTTATGCGCTTCTAAATCGTATAAGGGAAGGGTCACAAGGTGCCATTGGCCCTTTCTAAAAAGGGTTAACTGGACACTATTTTTTGCTCCTATTTGGCTCATAGCTAAATCAAAGTCTACCAAATTGGGTCCAATTTCCTTGCCATCAATCGCCCAAAGGATATCTCCTGGGAGCAACAAATCGAAGGCTGGCGTATTTTTCAATAGCGTCACTACCTGGATTACTCGATTGGAAGCATTCGGAAACTTTTTGTGGTAAGCTTGTTGTTTGGCTAGTGGAAATCCATCATAACGCACCGCATCGGTTAAAGCATAACTATCTACTATAACGCCTATATGTTTTCGAATGGGGATGGCTCCTCGTTTAATAAATGGCAGTGCATAACGGATGTAGGCCGGATGCAGGCCATTGGCAAATATGGTATTACCGGAATAATTCAATGCGATAGCCTCCCCTTTGCTATTGAAAACAGGAGAGCCACTAGATCCCCCTGTGGTATTGAGGCTCAACAGAATGGCCTGTTGTGGCATATCTCCAACGATATGATATACATCAGCTACTACTCCCTTATGTATAGAAAAGCTTTTGCCCTCATTATTGCCAATGATAAAAACCGGTTCATCGGGTAATGGACTCACCTTGCTAAATAAGGTTTCTACGCCACCTATAGGGATGTCATTGGGGTCTACTTTTAAAAATCCATAGTCCAACCAGGGGTCGTAATAGACCACTTTAGCATTGGCCTGAATGCCATTGTAAAAAGTAAGTTCATAGTTCCCCACTACCGCGGTACCTATTACATGTTTATTGGTAAGTATATAACCTTCTTTTTTATCCACAATAAAGCCTGTGCCAGACCATGTATGGAGTTGATCATAAGGTGAGAGGGAGGAGGTAACAGCAATAGTTACAACGGATTGCTTAGCCTTGGCTATGATAGCAGGATCAAATGGCTCTTTGGCAAATATGGGTTGAAGATATAAAGAAATAATAAAAATCTTTAAACCTAGATAAGTTTTTATGTCAGGTATTTTGTTTGTATAGCATTTTACTAAATCATTCATCATATTACCAGGTTAAAAATTTTCAGAGACCCGAGCTTGCGACAAAACTACACATTTTGTAATGTAAATACAAATGTTATAGTTATCTATTAATTGAAAATTAATCTTATCTATCTTTTTGCATAGGTTGTTTTTGTCTAATACACCTATTTTTTCTACCTATTATCTGCTTGTTTTGGACATAATGCCTATGCCGACTATATTCCAAATCAGGAGATAGCCAAGGTGCCCACAACACAATGTAATGTGCACAATTTACATCTAGCTGTAAAAGAAAATAACCCCTATCTGGTAAAAACATTACTCCAAAGCAACCTAGTTGCCAAGGGTTGGATAGGGGTAAATCAAGTAGATAAAAAAGGAAGAAGTCCACTCCATTTGGCTGCAAAATATGGCTATCATTCCATTCTGTTGCTGTTATTAGAGGATAAAAATGTAGCTATTAATCAACAAGATCAATATGGTAAAACGCCGTTGCATTATGCGGCCCGAGCTGGCCATATAGAGGCCTTGATGTTGCTTGTAGGAGCAGGTGCTGATCTATATAAGCAAGACATCCAGGGTGCGTTGGCGTTGCATTACGCAGCACAAACCGATAGGCTGGATATAGTACGTTATCTATTGAGTCGAATGAAAGAGATTGACTATGTGGATAATAAACAAAAAAACATACTGCATTATGCCCTAATGCCTCATATGGCTTGCTTATCCGAAGGTAAGGTTGCCGAATATCTACTACCAAAAGTAGAGCGCCTGCTCAACAAGCAGACCATCGATGGCTATACCCCCTTACATTATGCCACCTATAGGTTGCCTATTTTAAAGCTATTGAAGTCCTATGCAGCCCGTATAGATGCAAATTTATCCTCAGCAACTGGCCGTACACCTTTGCATGATGCCATTTTCTTTAACAACTACCAGGCAGCCAAAACATTATTGAAACATTTTTCTGTTGATGTTAATAAGGTAGATGGAAAAGGCAATACCGCTTTACATGATCTAGTCCATGCCATGAAAAGGGAGCAGGCCAAACCCAATGATCAAGCCTATTTATTAGCTATTGCAAAGCTTTTGGTCACAAAGAAAAAAGTCAATGTAAGTGGCATAAACAAGGCCAATGAAACGCCTCTTGCCTTAATAAAAAAAAGTAAGGTAAAGTCAAAAAACCTCCAAGCACTTGCTTCCTTGCTGATCAAACATGGGGCTAAGTAGCTTGTAATAGGATTATTTTGGGTGTGATGTAAGTATAATTTTCGCTGCTTCTTTCTAGATAGTGTCGTCATAAGATACCACACCAAACAGCAATGCAGCAAATTTGAACAGCCGCCAAAAAAGAGCTGGCTTTTTTAGCGTATCTTGTAGCAATTCCCCTCCATCTTTTCATGCGAAGAAAAGTATTTTCAATAATAGACCTATTGCGTAAGTATCTCAGATTAGCTTTTTATGTAAAAAAGAGTTAATCCCCCCCTATGTCATTAACATATAAAAAAATAGTTAATAAACCTGAAATGTTTACTCGTTTATTAGGCATAAATCGATTGCACTTTGATCAAATAGTAGAAGTTTTAACTCCTGTTTGGTGTAACTACTTGTCCAATAGTTATTATCGCCCAGGTAGAGCCTACAAACAGGATCTTGGGACTATGGTTATTTTATTACTGATTTACTATAGAAGTTACATTACACAGGAATTTGTAGGCTATTTGTTTGATTTAGATAAATCGAATGTATGCCACTCTCCGATGATCTAGTCCTTTAGGTTACGAAGCAATTGAATCCATATAGCTACATTAATTATATAAATAATTTGTATTATTAAAAATAATTATATATAATTAGAGTAATGATATATTATAAATACCTAGTGGTGATTTTAAATAGTTTTTTAAAGAGATTAGTCATGCACAACAAAAATCACCAAGCCTTTGTCAACAGTGTTGTTGGGAACATATTTGTGGAAGTGGAGGCATTGTAAATAGATTCAGCAAAGAAACTAGATTTGATAATCCATCTATTTACTGTGAAGGATTAAAGTTGTTTTATGCTAAGCTCGTGGCCTATATGATTAAAAACAATTTCCCACTAGAGCAAATTAAAAGCAGACTACTACAATGAAGTCTACTAAAAAAATAATCGCCCTAGCACTGCTATACTTTTTAATTGGGTATCATAGGAGTTACGCGCTTGAAATAACATATGCTACCGATGACTTTTCCTATTTTGTCCAGTATGCCTATCAAGACAAGAGCTTAAGAGCCAAAGTCAGGCAACTGCATTTTAAGCAATATACCTATCCAGATGCTCTATTACAACTAGAAAATTTCGGCTATCAATGGGAAGAACAACAGTTTTTTAGTGACCTATTACAGGTAAAACAGATTAGTCATCTAACCTACGCATTGGATAATATTGCTGATATAGAAAAAAAAAGCATATATACCCATCTGCAACAACTTTATAAAAACTACCAAACGATCCACTCTATCAAAGAAACCGCACAGCTTGCCCATTATGCCCAATCAAGCCATACATGGTTTGCTGCACACAACAACTCCCTACAATCCTTTTTGGCCCAAATGGCCTGTTTGTATGGGGTGGACCCAAGATTATGGAATGATACACTCACTATTATTCCCTATATGGTAAACACAGATGATACCAACGCTACCATACATACCTTTTATAATTATATCTTTTATCCTATTCAACAAAAAGATTGTCTATCCCCTGACTATGCACGCCTGATTTACACCCTCTGCAAATGGCTCTATGCTAAACGCACAGATCCTCAAAAAAGAGCTACTATACAGTTTTTCAATAGGTATCCTTCGCCCTATGCCTATTTTGTTGGGGAGTCATTTAGTCATTTACTTGCCTCTGGTGGTGCTACATTATTTTTAAATACGTTTAGCCCAGGTGGATCAATAGCTACGAAACTCCAGCACTATGTTTCCCAAAAGAAAGTGTTAGATAACCACTTGTATAGGTGGGCCATCAAACAGTATAAACAACAATTCCCAGCCCTTAAAAATGAGATTAAAGAGGTATTGCAACGTTGCGTGCTGCTACATCAAGATCCTACTATAGCACGTCAATGGTATAAAGTTTTATCTAGGGAATTTCATATACACAGTTGTTTCTATTGCACCGTAGATGATAGCGTAAGTAATCGATATGATTTTGATCATAATGCCCCTGTGATCCTAGTGATAGATAAATCCACTACAGATCATATTAACCCATTATGGAAGCAACTGCCTAGGTTAAAAAAACTTTTTCACCGACCAATCCAAAAAATAGCAAAAGGACTCTATATAGGAACTGATAAGCAAGATCGGCGTTATCTATGTTTTGTTATAGACCATAAAAAAGAACTAAAAACCTTAGTGGCTCAACTGGCTAAAGAGCAATTTTTTAAAGAAATAGCATTAGATTATATCCCTTTAAGATCAACTGGTTAGGAACCATATTTATAACAATGGTAAAATTTTGATGAAACGATGAAGGCAATAAACAAAATACTTACTACGCTCGTTTTACTACATATGTTTTCTGTTCACTGTTATGGCATCACAGAAATTCATTATCTGTTACCTAAAAAATACACCAACTTTGCCCATTACCTTCTATTTGAGCAGCCTCAACTGCGTAGGAGACTTGAAAAGGTAACCTTAAAAAGTTATCCTCCCCATCCGCCTCACGTTGATATCATTGAAGCACGTTCCAGTAGTCTAGGGTTGGATACATTTATGTATCATCTAGTAACACTAGACCATCCAGAAACGGTTGATGGTCTCTTAGCAAGAGTAGCATCGACTCAAGAAAGCGTCCTTTTAAAAGAAAAATTAGCTACCGCCTATAAACAATACCTAGGTAGTGGGTATAGCAGTGATATGAATCTTTATCGCTATGTACAAATGGCTAACTACCTTATCACAACCCATAAAAAATTAATTCAAGATTTTCTAAAAAAAATAGCCTGTTTTTATGGAACTACCGAAATGCCTTGGAGAGAGATAGAGGTCTATCCTTGTAATGTACAGACGGGTTTGAGTACCATTTTCCATAATAGGGCAGTATTACATGTCACACCTAATTATGACTTTAAAGGAGACTTAGGAACCGTGATACATGAAATATCCCATATCATTTACCAGTGTCAAAAACCAGCAAAACAAATAGCAATGGAGCGATTTTTCATGCAACATCCTTCTCCTTATGCCTTCATGGCTTATCAAAACCTTAATGAAGCCCTGGCGACCGTTTTGGGCAATGGTCTATTTATGGAATACTTGACTGGAACAGAAGATATGGCCTATAACGATCCTTACATACCGGGTTTTGCTGCATCGATCTATAAGGATGTCAAACATTATGTAACAACAGGGAAAACTATAGATAAACCATTTTTTAATCTAATGATCAAGCGGTTTGCAAAACGCTTTCCTAGAGCCAAAGAGGATATCTTGCAAGCCTACCCAAGGGCTATTATTATGTACCATAGTCATACCTTACAGCTACCGATTGATGGTTTTTTTGCCTCCATAGTAGACCATACCATGTTAAAAGCTATCTCAGAAAATCCCTACTACAACGCTGCCTCTCCTATTGTCTGTATACTTAAGCCACAAGAGGTAGCACAGCTACCCTCTTTAGCTGCTACCAACCCCTACCTTAGCCATCTACCCCTAAAAAAGCTGAAACAAGTAAAACAGCAAAAGGGACTGTATATATGCCGAGGAAAATGGCAACGTCCTTATTTATTTTTTATACTAGATCATCAAGAGGAATTTGATGCCTTATGGAAGGAATTTACCTCTTATCTGGGCAGTGCCGCGGTGCAATATATTCCTATGCCTATGCTTCCATAGCCAACTGATTTTTGACCAGATTAAAGTAACTGCCTTTTTTTTCAATCAATTCTTGATGATTCCCTCGTTCTAGGATGGTTCCCCGATCCAATACCACAATTTGATCAGCTGCTTTAACCGTACTCAGCCGATGAGCAATAACTACTGTGGTGCGTCCTTGGAAGAAACCACCCAAATCGTGCATAATATTAGACTCATTGCTTGCATCTAGGGCACTTGTAGCCTCATCAAAAAAAAGATAGTTCGGATTTTTGTATACCGCTCTAGCAATAAGCAACCGTTGTTTTTCACCAGTACTTATGGCTAGCCCTTCGGTGCCTACTTTGGTATTATAGGAGAGCGGCAGGGATTCAATAAAAGGTTTAATATGGGCGACTTCTACCGCATAACGCAACCGCTCTTGGTCTATGCAATCCTTGCCAATAGCAATATTATGGGAAATGGTCGCATTAAATAAGAAACCTTCTTGCATGACTACCCCACATTGATCACGCCACAGATTAGGAGGAATATGGTTGAGCTGTAGCTCTCCTACTTTAATCATGCCCTCTTCTAAGCCATAAAATTGTAACAAAAGCTTCATTAAAGTAGTTTTACCGCTGCCACTTAACCCCACAATAGCCGTTAACCGATTAGCTGGAATGGTTAGGCTCAGGTTATGTAGGGTAGCCGTTGACTTTCCTTTGTAACGAAAAGAAATCTTATCCAATACCAAATCTACAGCCTGAAGCGGTAGTATAATAGGAGGTTGTGCTACCAGGGTTGCTCCCTCATTGGGTTGATTGTGAATCTCAGCCAATCGTTCTAGCGCAATAGAAGTATCTTGCATGGCGTAAATCAACTGAACCACTTGAGCAATAGGAGCGCGTAACTGACCCATAATATAAGAAACAGCCATCATCATTCCTAGGGTAAGCTTGCCCTGAATCACCAGGTTCGCAGCTAAAATAGTGACCCCTATGTGTTGTAATTCATGAATAACCTTAGACCCCAACCCTTCTATTTGCGCTAGCGTAAGGCTTTTGGTATGCAGCTTAAATAAGCTGCCTTGTAGATACTCCCACTCCCACCTTTTTTGCTGTTCGGCCTGATGCAACTTGATTTCCTGCATACCATTGAGTAGCTCCATCACTTTACTTTGCTCTTTACTGGCTTGCGTAAAAGCTTTATAGTCTAATGCTTTTCTACGCTTTAAAAAACATAAAATCCAAGCAATGTACAGGGTGCTGCCCAAGAGATAAATTAGAAATAGTTTCATGCTGTAAAAAGCCAACATAGGCGCTAATACCAGTAATTGGATCAATGAAAACAATACATTCAGGGAGGTAGTGGTGAGCAAATTTCTAATCCGATCATGGTCGCGCATGCGTTGGATAAGGTTTCCGGTAACCTTGGTATCAAAAAAAGCAATGGGTAATGCCATTAATTTGATAAAAAAGTCAGAAATTAGTGCAATATTCATCCTGCTGCTCACATGTAGCAGCAACCAACTGCGGATAATTTGTATACTGGTCTCCCCTAAAAATAATAAGGTTTGCGCCATAAGCAGGAGGTATATAAAATGGATATTTTCATGTTATATCCCTATATCTACCATGCTTTGTGTAAAAAAGGGGGCAATCAGTTGTAAAAGACTGGAAAGTACCAAGCTGATGGCCAGCTGTACCATAAAAGATTTATAAGGGGAGAGGTATTGCAATAAAAAGGGGAACCCTGATGCTTGATCTATCTCCTCATCGGCCACTGTGATGGTATTTTAGAACAAGTCCATGTGGATAACCAGGCATGGGTAGCGCAACATAGTCCATTGGCTACCATCCAAAGTGGTGTATCTAGCGCTATTATTGCTGCACTTAGAACTTTTTTAACCGATGTAGCAGCTGACCTAGTAAAAGGTCATTTTGCTCCAGACAAGTATACGTCTATAAAAGCCCCCTTAGGGGGTATGGAATCCAGCTATCATCAACTCCATTATGCGGTACAAGACTACATCCACTATGTGCAAAAGAACTATTATAGTGCACAACTAGCCCACCTAAAAGCGCAGATCGCTTATGACGAAAATAGCTTAGCTCTTTGTAAACAACAGTTTGTTTATATGGAGCAACAATTGAACCATGAAACCACAAAATATAAAAGTTATCAAAAGCTCTACCGCAACAAGCAGATGGCAAGCATAGACTTTTTGGCCGAGGAGACCCACTATCTACAAGCTAAGCAAGCCTATATTCAGCAGCAAAAACAAGGACTAGATTACCAAATTGCTTTAGCCAATAGGAGGCATCAATACCAAACCTTACGTTTTGAACGGGATGAAAAACGGGAAAAATTAGCACTGCTCATCGGTAGTCTCATCAAAACCTTAGCCAATGAAATACACCATTGGGAACAAAATTATCTGATTACTGCTTCGATTCCAGGTAAGGTCTGTTATTTAGGTCCCTGGACTACCGGTACTCCCTTAAGGAGTCACCAAGAGCTATTTGCCATTATACCAGATAATAATGCTTATTTGGTTTATATGCAGCTTCCCTTGCAGGGATTTGGAAAGATTAAAGTAGGGCAAAAAGTGATCATTAAATTATTTCCCTATCCCTATTATGAGTATGGTCATTTAAAAGGGGTGGTGCACGCTATAGATAACATACCGCACCATGCACATTATAGGGTAACGGTGGCCCTTACCGAAGGTTTACACACCACGCACAACAAAGTACTCCTCTTTAAACCCGATATGGAAGGTGTTGCAGAAGTGGTAACCGAAGATATCAGTTTATTAAAGCGCATCTTTTATACCCTGTTGAAATTGCCTAAATCTGCCTAAAAAGGGCGTTTTTATCTGTATTTTCTTTGATTTGTAGTTGTAAAATTGTAACAATACTATTTGCATAAATATACAAAAATTTGTAGTTTTTTCACAAGCTCAATATCGGGCGATTTTTAAACTTGTAACACGATTAATACAATGTTGTATGATCTAGGGCTGATATGGGGGCTTTATGGTATATTGTTACTATCCCTTAAGATGAAATCCTCTCATAAAGTCCAAAGTGCTGAGTCTTTGCTTATAAGCACTGAGTCCATGCTTATAGCGTTATTGTCTTTGGGAGGTATCATTGGTGGCTGTTTCTTATTGGGGCATTTGGTAACCAATATCTTTTGTGATATATGCTTGGCCTGTGGACTGCCTATCCCATGGATAGAGGCTATCGCTTTGCAGATTTCTCATATAATCTATTTTTTATTACCCCCTGTAGCGTATCTATATTATGCTGATAAAGCATTAGGTCTTGATATGCTGAAAAATTGCGCTTTTGTAGGTAAACATTTTTTCATAGTCACCCTCATTTTGTTATTGCATATACTGTTGATTTTCTGTGTTGTAGCAAGATATATAACTACATTGCCACCTGGTGTCATGTCGCCAGATCTAGACGCTATTGCGCATACGGATAGTTTGGTCTACTTTTTATGGAGAGGTGTAGTACTTTTTGCTATATTCCCGGGTGTAGGGGAAGAATTGCTATTTCGAGGCATTTTTCAACCTATAATCCTGGGGTATACCAAGCGGCCTTATTTGGCCATCCTCATTACTTCCTTCTTGTTTGCTATGATACATGCTTCTTTTTATCAAGCCTTTGTGGTATTTGGATTTAGTTTATTATCTGGTTACATATACCATAGTACGGGTAATATCTCTTTGGTTATGTTTATGCACTTTCTTAATAATAGTTTTTGTTCAGGTATAACTTATTATATTGCACACTTCCCTAGTAGTGACACCGCTACTGATGACATACCCTATATCATTAAGCATACTTTTTGGTATATATCTATATTGGCTACCTGTGTAGGTTGTATCGCTATGCTGTTGAGGCAATTACATAAACCTAAAAAAACGCAGTGGTTGATGGGATATGGCTACCTATAATACCTACCTCTGGTATAAGTTTGATGTTAAACATATCGGCTACTTTTTGCTGAATGCGATGGGTTAAATCTAGGATCTCTTTACCTGTTCCCTCTCCATAGGTGGACCAATACTAATGCATGTAGGTCATATACAGCTACATGCGCTGTTCTGAGTCCTTTAAATCCTGCTTCTTCTATAAGCCAAGCCGCTGAAATTTTAGTAAAACATGAGCCTGATTGTACAAAAATGCAAAAAACATTTGGTATTTTCATAAATATGTTGTAAATATGCATTGATACTAAAAATCAGTAAAGTTTTTTTAATTAAACTTAATATATCCCATGAAATACACCTATTTTTTCTACCTATTATCTGCTTGTTTTGGACATAATGCCTATGCCAACTCTATTCCAAATCAGGAGATAGCCAAGGTGCCCACAACACAATGTAATGTGCACAATTTACATCTAGCTGTAAAAGAAA
>JAIETQ010000008.1 GCA_019744995.1 Amoebophilaceae bacterium | reverse complement strand
TCTAGCATGTTCACAATAGTTGGTTTAATTATATTATCCCACTTACTCATACGCGCTCTACTGCCTAGTAGGTTTACTTTGCAAAGTAGTCACTTTTTAAGAAAAATCCTAATATACGCATAGGCGTAATTTGGATCCGCTTAATTAATTTGTAAAATTCTAACATAGAAAGCATGACTACGTAGAAAAAAAATAGAAAATAGGTCCATGAAGACCAAACTAGTGCAAAAATAATAACAGGTGTAAAAAGTACAGCAGCAATAAAACGTTGTACGAAATTACTTTTCTTTTCTAGCATGTTCACAATAGTTGGTTTAATTATATTATCCCACTTACTCATACGCGCTCTACTGCCTAGTAGGTTTACCTTGCAAAGTAGTCACTTTTTAAGAAAAATCCTAAACCTTACCCTTCAGCTGCAAACTGACTTAAAAAAATCATATGATTTTCTGAAAAAAGTCTAATGTCATTAATTTGATAGAGCAGCATAGCTATACGTTCTATCCCCAGACCAAAGGCAAAACCACTATATAGCTCAGGATCAATGTGACAGTTGGTTAAAACATTAGGATGAATCATACCTGCACCCAACACTTCTACCCAACCAGATTGTTTACAAATCGTACATCCCTTGCCTGCACAGAGTTGACACGTGACATCTACCTCAGCACTGGGTTCCGTAAAGGGAAAATAAGAAGCTCTAAAGCGTATAGCTGTTGTGCTACCAAATAAATCTTGTAAGAAATAATAGAGCACTTGCTTTAAATCCCTAAAAGAAACATCCTGGTTAATATACATACCATCTACTTGATGAAAAAAACAATGGGATCGAGCCGAAATAGATTCATTTCTAAAGACACGTCCTACCGCAATAGATCGAATAGGAGGAGGGGTTGATTCACAAGTTGAAATCTGCACCGTTGTGGTGTGTGACCGCAATAACCGATCGGGATTACGTTGTACAAAGAAAGTGTCTTGCATTTCCCTGGCAGGATGGTTTTCTGGAAAGTTTAAAGCACCAAAATTGTACCAATCTTCTACAATTTCTGGACCCTCGATAAGATTGAAGCCAATTTTTCTAAAGCTAGCAATGATTTTGTTTTGAACAATTCTTAAGGGATGCAGGCTACCTATTTCCGGACCAAAGGATGGAAGGGTGACATCTGTTTGGTGTGCAACTGTTGGTAATACCTCGAGGTTTAACTCTTTTTTTGACTGCTTTGCTTTGTTTTCGGCAATGGTTTTTAAATCGTTTAAAGCAATACCCACTACTTTTTTTTCTGCTATGGATAATCCTTTAAATGTATTAAATAAAGCAGCTATTATCCCTTTTTTACCCAAGAATTGTTGGTGAAAAGCCTCTAGAGCGGGTTGATCAGTAATGATTATACCTTCAATCGTTTCACGTAGTGTCTTAATTTTATTGATCATAAATATTATATAGTTACCACTTATATTGTATGCCGATAGTAATGTTACCCTTTTTTTTCTTATAACCTGTATAGGGAATATTATCTCTATTAAAAAGGTTAGTAGCTATAATAAATAGCATAAACCTTTTGTTAAAGCAATAATCCGCTCCTAGATTAACGTCTAATAGATGGTTCAACTTTTTTTCCATACCATTTATATCTTTGATGGTTGTTCCAAGACGAAAGTCCATGCTGCTGTTGAAGAACAACTTAGAATGGGGGCTATAAGACAAAGTGGGTTTGAGTTTAAGCCTAGGCTTATTGTACCACCAGATAGGTGCATCTTGGTTTTCAAAGGAGTGGTAAAAAGTTCCTTTCGTAGTTATTTTTAGGGGTAATTTAGCCATAGTATAGGCTACCCTTAAGGTGGATTTGAGTATAGTAGTACTATGTTGGTTATACAATAACTGATACAGATACCCTTCGGACTGATGAGCTATAGGAACGATTCTTGATAAATTTCTAAATGTAGAGCAGGAGGTGTGCCAATGATAGGAAGCATCCTTTGAGAAGGTTCCCTTACTACCTAGATATAGGCTGAGGTAACGGTGGGTATGCGAGGGTTTACAACCTTTAGCGATAAAAGGATTTTTGGCTACGATATCACCTAAGTGAAGAGGGGTTACGCTACCTCCTATTCCCATTCCACTGATGCCACAATAGGGAATCAGTGCGGTAGTTATGGTTCTACGTATTTTAAGGCTAGGGTAGAGATCAAAACTAGGAATGATGCCTTCGATGGGTTTATTCTGATAAGCCATGCGTAGGCCTACTTTAAGTTGATCTTTTTTACTTAAAGTAAGATACAAATTCGGCTGAGCTGAGCAAATCACACCTGTGGTTGTCAGCTCCTCATGTACATAGCGTGCGATATCATTATAAGTGGCTATCTTTAGAAAAAAATTTTTAAAACCTTTAACCCATATATACCTAAAGCTGCAAAACTGTTCGGATATTTTTTCTTTGTGGTAGACCATCACGCTATAATTTGCCTTTCCATTTTGTCCTACAGCTCCTTTAGCCTGTTGAACAAGCAATTGGCCAACGACATGATGTATGATACGTTTTTGTGTTGCTACTACCTCATCACAATAGATGTGCGTGTTTGCGTGGTAGCCTAAATGCGTGTGCAACAACCATGCATTTTTTCTGTATTTTCCCTTAAAAGCTCCTCCTACCTCTCTATAAGTCTGTTGCAATAACTCTGGCGTAAAAAAAAGATGGGTCGACCATAGGCCGCTGAATAGAGGTAAGTTACTTAAGAAAAGTTTTAAATAAGGGAGCCATGAAAATGATGCAATACCTAATCTGCCGTAATTATGAAAAAGGGCAAGGGTAGGGGCTGCTTGAGGGAGGTTAAACGGATCATAGGGTGGAGTGGATGGGTTGAATGGCGGGCACTCCAACTCCAATGAAGTTATTGCTTTTAAGGGGCGATCACTTTTTTTTATTACAGGAAGTGGCGCTTTAAAAAAAATCTTTTTTTCTGGATTGATTTCATTTTTCTTTTGTTTTTCGATTATAAATTCAGCATCATTGATGGCCCCTGTTGCGGCTTCTACATAAGACGTGGTAAGCCCTATCCAAAAAAAAGAGCAAATCAATAACCAATGGTATCTCATGTTGGTAAAATGGCTTTTTAAAAGCATGGGCTTAACGTTTTAAAACTCCATATAAAGATAATAAATTCTTAGGAGAAACGGTCTACCTATACACTACACTTTTGGCTGATCTTATTGAGGGATTTTCTAGCGCTGGAGTACCTCCATTTGTTCTTTATAAAATTTATTTGTAAGTTGCGTCAGTTCTCGTTTTTCTATATTGCCATTGTGTGTAATGATTACGTACGTTTTAGTTTTTTTATTTGTTTTAATTTAATTCCTGAATTTAAAATTTTTTTGTATGAATTATAAATTTTTAACTGTATTAACAGTTGCTGCTTCTATGTATATGGGTGTAAAAGCTGACACACCTGCGTTATCCAAGCAGCTAGATCTGGTTAAGCAGCCTGAAACGACATCAGCTATTTTAAAGATTGGCTATGTTAACCTTGGTTATCTTTTAGAAAACCTGCCAGAAGCGAAAAAACGTAGTGCTGAAATTCAAAGTTTTCAGAAACAACTAGACAATGAAATTAATGTCAAGGTAGATGAATATAAAACCAAAATGGAAGCTGCACAGCAACAGTTAGACACGCTTACCGAATTTCAAAAGAAACAGAAATCTATAGAACTTAGTAAGCTACAGTCTATTATAGAAGAGCTAGAAAGCCAAAAATATGGTAAAATAGAGCAGAGATATAGAGAAATCATGAAGCCTTTATACGATGCTATTCAAGAGGTAGTTAATCAAATAGCAAAAGAAAAGCAATATACTTTTGTATTTTCTAAAAATACGGAAACAGGCCCTGTGCTGATGTTTGCTGAAAGCGCATTTGATCTTTCTGAAGCTGTCTTAGAAAAGATAAAACTAGAAGAAAAGAAGGAAGTAGTCCCTCCCGTTGTTGGTCCAAAAAGTAAACCAGTGGCCAAAACGCCTACAAAGGAGACAAAGAAAGCAGTTGAAAAACCAGCGGCTACTAAAAAAGCAGCAGGAAAATAGTTTCCCTATATTATATATAGAATCATTTGGGTATGCATCAGTTGCGTAAGTATGCGGTTTATAACGCTTTAGGGTTGTTTATTGCTGTTATCGTAAGCAGTTGGAGCTTTAAAAAAAAGAGCAGTGATGAATCTTTGCATAATACGGATGGTGAGCATCAAAAAAGTGCAGTTTGTTTGGCTTCTGTAAATGGTCAATGTTTGTATGATACTGATTTAGAAAACTTGCATGCTATCTCTATAGATGCTACAGCAGATCGGTTCAGCCAGCATATAGAAAACTGGGCGTTTAAGAAATTACTCATTATGGAAGGGGAAAAACAAGCCCAGTTTACTTATCAAGACAGGCAGATCAATCAATATAAAGATGATTTATTTGCTTACGCTGTTTTACAAAAAATGGTAAAATCTGAGTTAAATGAAGCTATATCTTCAGATGTTATCATAGATTACTATCAAAATCATCAAAATGAGTTTGTACTTAATCATGATATTGTTAAAGGTCTTTTCTTGGCTATTCCTAAGCATAAAAAAGTGCGTGGTATTAATCATTTAAAATCTTTGATGTTATCTAACCCTGTAAATTTGAGTCGGTTAAAAGAATATAGTAAGGCTTATCCAGATACCTCTATATTAGAACCAGATCGATGGTTCCCTTGGGAAGATGTTTTAGTTAGGCTTAAGTTTATTCCTAGAAATGCAACTAGATTGTTGCAAGCCAATAAGTTTATCGACGTAGCTGGAGAAGCATACCTCTATCTATTAAAGATAGATCAGTATAAGTTGTCTCAAGCCTTGGCTCCATTAGAATTAGTGCAAGAGCGTATTAAGGCTATAATTTTGCATAAAAGAAGGTTGGTATTAGAAAAACAAATCAAAGACAAACTCCTGCTAACTGCTAAAAAAAATCGAGTCTATGTTAATCATGTTGCTTAGAAGACTAATTATCTGTTTTACCCTGCCATTTTTTTTGAGTCTATCTCTAGTTCAAGCGCATAGTATTCCTTTATTGTTAGATAAAGTGATAGCTACTGTAGGGCAAGAGGTTATCTTATATTCTGAATTAGAAGAAGCTTATAAACAATTGTGTGTAGAAGGCAAGCTATTAGATGCATCAGCTAAGAAAAAGTT
Organism: Amoebophilaceae bacterium; assembly: GCA_019744995.1. Classification (GTDB taxonomy): domain Bacteria; phylum Bacteroidota; class Bacteroidia; order Cytophagales; family Amoebophilaceae; genus Cardinium. The sequence continues at coordinate 11,972 of JAIETQ010000008.1, read as the reverse complement.
GCTGTATGAATTAGTTTTAAATAAAATTTTTTTAGCCAAGGCTATAGCTAACGATGTTAAAATCCCTTCAGCCTATATTGAGCGAGAGTGTGATCTTACCCTAACCTCATGGATAAAGCATATAGGTTCAGAAGAAAAGTTAATAGCGCATTTTCATCAACCCATCTATATGATTAGGAAAGATTTAAAACGGATTTTAAAAGAAAAGCATTTGGTAATGTCTGTGCATCAAAGCCTTACAGAGGATACGGTAGTTACCCCAGCAGAGGTAGCTGCTTATTTTGCGCGTTTGCCCCAAAATAAACGCACTTTTTATCCTACTTCTTTTGAAGTACATCAACTGGTCGTTTATCCTAAAATAGCTTTAGATAGACAAGAAGAGGCTAAGCAAGTGCTACTTGAATGTAAAACCAAGCTATTGACAGGAAAAGCTTCTTTTGCTGAACTAGCAAAGGTTTATTCTGAAGATGCTGGGTCAGCTTCTCAAGGAGGAACCGTTGGTTGGTTTCCTTTTGGCGTTTTAGATCCAACCTATGAAGCTGCTGCACTTGCTCTTCAAGTAGGTGGCATAAGTGATCCTATTTTATCCCCCTTTGGCCTACATCTTATAGAGTTATTAGGGCGTACGAAGTATCAGTACCATACCCGTCATATGCTTAAAGTTTTGCAACCCACAGCAGCAGAGGTTAAGCTTGCAGAGGTTAACTTGCATCAAATTCGATCAGAAATTATAGCTGGTAAATCAACTTTTGAAACCGCTGTAAAGCAATATTCAGAAGATGCATTATCTCGTGATCAAGGAGGTTTATTGCCCCATAGCCATCAAAACGGAGCCCCTTTTGCTAGTAGATTAATTGCGTCAGAAGATTTAGATCCCGCTGTTTATTTTGCCATATATCAACTTAAAGAAGGAGAAGTTTCTACTCCCCAATGGTTGCCTTCTCCTCATAGATCTGGCTGGAGGTTGCTTTATCTTAAGAAAAAAGTAGATGCGCATGAAATGAATCTTGCTCAGGATTATGAGAAAATTCATGACTACTTGTTAAAACAGAAAAAGCAAGAAGCTATTCATAAATGGGTTCAAACAGAAAAGTCGGCATTTATTATTGATTTTGATCCAGATTACAAAGAAGTTATGCAGTTATTTTAAATTTTATTTTACCATTTGAATAAATTAATAGAGGTAATAGAGTTAGGGTTAATTGATTATAAAAATGGTTGGTCTATTCAAGAGTTGTGTTACCATAATATCGTTAATCTTAAAAAAAAAGGTCAAAAACCAACCCCTAATTATTTAATTTTTTGTGAACATTTCCCAGTATATACACTGGGAAGAAGTAGTCCTAGTGAGCAATTGTTCGTAGATTCTGCTATATTGAAAGCACAAACTATTCCATTATATGCTGTGAATAGAGGGGGGGGAATTACCTATCACGGTCCCGGGCAACTGGTCGTTTATCCTATTATTGATTTAGAAAATTTTTTTACAGATATACACCGTTATCTTCGATTGCTTGAGTCTGTAGTGATAGATATGTTAGCTTATTTTCATATTTCTTCCACTACTATTCCGGGTTTAACCGGTGTATGGTTATCAGAAGATCCTAACAACAATCTTTTAGATAGAAAAATTTGTGCCATGGGTGTTAGAGTCAGCAGGTGGGTAACGATGCATGGGTTGGCATTGAATGTCAATAATGATTTAACCCCATTTAATCAAATTATCCCTTGTGGGTTATCGAAACAGGTTACATCTATGCAGACAGAACTACAAAGAGCACTTCCCTTAGCAGTTGTGGCAGATGTTTTGAAAGCTATGCTGATAAAGAAATTAATGGATGAAGGGTCTCTTTAAGCAAGTTCGATGCTTTTATAGAAAAAAGTATTGGCAATTTCTTTATTTTATGCTAAATTTTAAAGATTAAAATCATTAGCTTGTCATCAGTTTTGGACCATAGCAGTTTTATTTAGAATAATTAACGCGTTTTAACACTTCGCTTCGATGCAACACAGGGGAGAAATTATAGAAAATATAGTAAGAAAAAGTGGTATTTCGCTTTCTATTCTGGCTGCCAAAATGGGCTTGAGTAGAAATACGCTTTATAATAGGTTTAAAGAAAAGAACTTGAGTTATGATTTCATATTGACATTAGGAACTGTTATACATTATAATTTTTCATTGGAATTTCCTGAGATAACCTCAGATACAACTTTTCCAGAAGATGCACGTGCAGAGTTATGGAAATTAGAAAAAAAGTATAAAATGCTATTGGAGAAGTACAATAAACTACTTAAATTTTTGCTTAAAAAATCCCAAGATGCTGACCAACATGCACTGCATAAAAAGATTAAGGATTTTATTAATTCTTCTGCTTTTTAAAGGTAGAAAAGCAGCATGACTTAGGGGGCGTTAGCCATAAGCTTTTTGGCATATGCTTTGAAATATTAATTTAAATAGATAAATTTCAAATTATATTAATCTTAAATCTATTAACCTTAAATTTAACCAGCTATGTATAGCTTATGCTTTATCTACCGTATATTTTTTTCTTTTTTACCTACTTTATTAGGAATTCAATTGTTTCTTTGTTCTTGGCGTTGTTTTGGCGGTAGCGATAGAGATCAACAGGACGATAGACCTGATCAAGGGCGCCATTTAGAAAATCAATTTACTCATACAAAGAGGGAGTATATGCAAGGGGATAATGGTCATTATATGACACCTGTTCATGATCCCAACTCTTATTTAGAGGCTCATCCAATGAACGATTTAGAGGCTCAAGAAACTCCATGCGACAGCCTAATGTTAGTAGAGGAGAAGCAACCTATTCAAGCAGGAGAGCGGGAAATAATAGCGAGGAAAATAATTAAACGCCTTATTTATAGTTGGAAACTCAAACCTACTGACGAGAAGCCATTACTCGACATACTTAATAAGACTAAGGAAGAAAAAATATTAGATACTATAGTAGAGGCTATATTTTCTAGAGCATACTTGCTAAGCTGGGATAGGATGCTTACTGATTTGGGGTATGGAGGCATAGATGTTGCTAACCTATATGATTTAGGCTTATCTCCTAATATTCAGGATGGCTTTCGTAGAGTTATTTTAGCATATAAAATAGACCAGGAGTGGCCGGAAGCTAATGAATTTATAGATTTGTTACTAAAAAAAGGTTCAATAATAAGCCCACCTAATGCTGTAGTGCGTGCGTACCATAGTACTATATTACAAATTGCTTTTAGGAGAAAAGATGCCAAACAAATGGTTCCTAAATTATTAAAGTACAATGCTGCTACGGGCATGTCCTTAAATGAGGAAGATGGAGACTTACTTGTAAAGGCTATTGCAGAGGGGTATGATGCAGCCGTGGTTGAACTATTTATTAAACAAGGTGCTGATGTAAATCAATATAATGGGACCCATACTCCTTTACTGGCTGCCATAGGTAGGGGCGACAAAGCTTTCGATATCGTTGAGCTTTTGATTAAGCATGGGGTTGATTTGAATTTTCGACTGGAGGTTTCTTGTTTTGGGGTTTCTCGTTTTCCTCTAGATCACGTAAATGAAGATGAAGCGCCTAAGATATTTAAATTGCTTAGGGACGAGGGTGCAAGATTAGGAGAGGAGGCATTTCGTTCGAATCATAACACAAAAAGCAACTTGCCACTAAAAAATCCAGCACATCCAGCAGAGGTTATCGAAGCTATTGAAACATTAAACAAATATTTTACAGAACCGATTACAGCAGAAACACCACTTACCCGTATAGAAACGTTATATAGGAAGGCTGCGCTAAGGTATCATCCAGATAAACATTCTTCTGATTCTGACGATGAAAAAGAAAAATACACAGGGTTATTCCAAAAACTGACAGATGCCATGAATACGGTACGCGACTATATGAACAAAAGTAAAAAGTAGGCCACTACGCGACTCGAGCAAAAAGCGCCTAAAAAAATTTGTAGAAAAATCTGATCAGAGGCAGCTATTGAGCTCCGCAGGAGCGACCTCAGCTGGCTCAGGATTTTTCTGCAATTTTTGGCACCTTTTTGTTCTGGAGCGATAGAGTTTTTTGCATACTTTTTTTGCGGTCAAAAAAAGTATGAAGCCTCCCCGGCGAGGGGGTTTACAGTAATATAAGTAATAATCAAGACTTATGGGTAAAGATATGCGGTTGTTTAGGTAAAGATAATATTCTCTTCCTTTAAATCAGGCCACCCCTTTAATTTAAAGAAAAGTTGTGCCAGCACCGCAACATCCTGCATGCAGTAATAGGTAATCTTATCTAAATCATTTTTAATATAGTAATAGTGATTCACCTCACTTCCCTCCATGATTTCCTTACTAGAAGTAATCCCAAAAATAGTAGCTAGTAAGTGAAGCGAGCTAAAACTTTTTCGATCCCCAAACTTCCACATTTCCATAGTATCTAAGAAAGGAACCTCCCAAGGTTTTTTGCCGCCTACATCAAGCACCTCTGGCAAGGTAATATTGTTGATTAACATTCTTCTACATAAATAGGGAAAATCAAACTCTTTGCCATTGTGTGCACAAAGTTGTAGATTTTGCTGTGAAAACCTTTCGGTTAGTAGTTGTTTAAAAGTTTGTAACAACTCCTTTTCTTGATGATTTTGTATACCTTTAATGCGTAGCATGATTTCACCTTGCGCATTATAGGTAAGCATGGCTAGGGCGATTACAATAATTTTACCAAATTCTGCATAAATAGCCGCTTGATCGAAAAAAAGTTTAGCCACATCCAGTTCTTCTGTTGATGTTCCATGTAGAAGCTTAGCTTTTTTATCCCAAAGTAATTGCAGTGGTGTGGATAATAACCCGTAGGCTGCTTCAGATGAAACCGTTTCTATATCAATGAAAAGGATATTTTTAGTAAATTGGTTACAATGGGTTGCTTTCATGTTAGATCTATTTATCTATTTATTTAAAATATAAAAAATAATGTTTTTCACCCACCTAACCAATTATTTATTATGGATCATTTAAACCCTAAAGATTTTATTATCATCAAAGGTGCTAAAATTCATAATCTAAAAAACCTAGATGTTGCCATACCACGTAACCAGTTTGTCGTAGTCACAGGACTATCAGGTTCTGGCAAATCATCTTTGATATTTGATACCCTTTTTGTCGAGGCTTACCGAATGTATGTAGAAAGTTTAAGTGCATATGCCCGTCAATTTTTAGGTAGAATGCAACGACCTCCCGTTGATTTTATTAAAGGTCTGGCTCCTGCTATTGCGATTCAACAAAGCATTACCAATCGAAATCCCCACTCTACCGTAGGTACTGCCACAGAACTTTGTGATTACTTTAACTTACTTTATGCCCGTATTGGCATTACCTATTCTCCTATAAGTGGTCAAAAAGTCACCAAAGATATTGTTTCTGATGTCGTAGATTATATCCAGCAATATGATAATGGTACCAAGGTATTGATCCTTTATCCCATCATAGAGGAAAATACACTTTTAGATAGGTTACGTATAGAGCAAGGCAAAGGCTTTACCAGAGTTATGCAGGGGGGCCATTGTTTTTTTATAGATGACTTATTAGAAGGCCGGGCGTTTTTAGCGGATCAACCTATTTATGGATTGGTAGATCGGATTATGGTGCAAAAAGAAGATCAAACTAATCAATACAGGATAGCAGATTCCGTTCAAGTTGCTTTTTTTGAAGGGAAGGGGCATTTGGTTGTGGAGGTAGTGGGTAGGGGGGTGAAAACTTTTTCCGATCGCTTTGAGCTAGATGGGATGTTATTTGAACCACCTACGGTTCATTTTTTCAGTTTTAATACCCCGCATGGTGCGTGTAAAGCCTGTCAAGGGCTAGGCCATATTGTTTGTATAGATGAAAGTAAAGTGGTTCCAGATCCTACCCTTTCACTGTTAGATGGGGCAATTGCTCCTTGGGCTACTCCGACCATGCGTAAATGGCTATTTCCACTTTTGAGCCATGATGGTGTAGATCTACCTATGGATGTACCATATCTGAACTTAACAGCTGATCAAAAAGATATTTTATGGAAAGGGAGCGGTGATTTTCTAGGCATTCATCCATTTTTTGATTTTTGTGCTACCCAAACCCATAAAATCCAATATCGTGTCTTACTGGCTCGTTATCGTACTAAAACTAAATGCCCCTCCTGTAGAGGTACCCGTGTACGCTCAGATGCGCATTATGTGAAGATAGGCAACCACTCTCTTATAGATTTGCTATTAATGCCAGTTCATGCATTGGTTGTCTTCTTTGATAACCTTTCTTTAACTGAACGTGAAAGGTCTATTGCAGAAAGAATTTTAGCAGAAATTAAAAATAGATTGCACTATTTAGAGCAAGTTGGGTTAGATTATTTGCTCATTTCCAGACCTGTAGCCTCATTATCTGGAGGGGAATATCAACGCATTAAAATGGCTATTGCATTGGGAAGTCCGCTTGTTGGTACTATTTATATGTTAGATGAACCTACTATGGGGTTGCATCCACGGGATACCGATAAGTTGATCAACCTATTGTTAGATTTAAAAAAACAGGGCAATACCGTTATCGTGGTAGAACATGAAGAACTGGTGATGCGTATTGCAGACACTATCATTGAAATAGGTCCTGAAGCGGGCCTTAAAGGGGGGAGCCTTATTTTTCAGGGCAGTTTTCAACCACTTTTATCGGCTCAGACCTATACGGCTCAATACCTGAATGGCATGCGTACTATTCCCATACCGCTTTATAGACGTTCTTGGAAAAATAGCTTATCCATCATAGATGCCACATTGAATAATTTAAAGCAGGTTACAGTAGAAATCCCCCTTAATGTGTTAACAGTGGTTACCGGTGTGAGTGGCTCTGGAAAATCCTCTTTAATCAAAGAGGTGCTGTATCCTTTTTTAAGAAATTATTTTGCTAAACCTGTATCCATTTTAGCGCACCCGCCCACTCCATTTATGGATGGAGTAATAGAAGGGGATCTCCATTGTATTCATGGGGTAGAATTGGTTAGTCAACAGACCTTGGGTAAATCTTCGCGTTCCAATCCTGCTACCTACTTAGGTATTTATGACTATATCAGGTCTATTTTTCAGCAAACAGCATTAGCTCAAATGCGTAAATACCAGATGGGTCACTTTTCATTTAATGCAGAAAAAGGACAGTGTACAAGTTGTAAAGGTGAAGGGGTAGAAAAAATAGAAATGCAGTTTATGGCAGATATTTTTTTCCCTTGTGACAGCTGTAAAGGGAGTCGCTTTAAGGCTGAGATACTGGATATAACCTATTGTGGTAAAGATATAGCCGCCGTTTTAGCTATGACAATAGATGAATCGCTGGTTTTTTTTGAAGATTATGAGGCTATTTACCGAAAATTAAAAGTTTTACAAGAAATAGGTCTTGGCTATTTGCAGTTGGGACAATCTTCTAGTTCATTAAGTGGGGGAGAAGCACAAAGACTAAAATTAGCTTGTTATTTAAGTAAAGAGTTAGTAAGCCACCATACTCTATATATTTTTGATGAACCGACTACAGGTCTGCACATGCATGATGTCCATAAATTATTAATAGCTATGCAAGATTTGGTAAAACAAGGCCATACCGTTTTAGTTATTGAACACAATCTAGATGTTATTAAAAGTGCAGATTGGATTATTGATTTAGGTCCAGATGGTGGATCACAAGGAGGAGAGGTCGTATTTACGGGAACACCAGAGGAATTGATAAGGTTAGATCGAAATTATACCGCTTCGTATCTTAGAAAAAAAATGTTGCATCAGCCCCGTACTATGCTATAGATAGTTAAATATTTTGTTACTTGCAACTTATTTAAATTTGGTGTAAATTTAGTTGAATAAACTTAGCACATAAATTTTTTTAAATTTATATCCTATGGCTTTGTATCGGGTTATTATCGTTTTATTGCTGAATGTAGGCTGTAGCCATCGTAGTCATTATGGCGTGGTAGAAGGGAGGAAAAGTAGTGACTTTTTTACCTCTTTAATGCATAAATTTAAAGACAATCCATCCATAACACCTATGATTAAAGTGGTAGGGGATTAGCTTAAAAGCCCAAAGTAAAGCAGGTGGTTTGTTGGATGTTAATCCGCTGGAGGTCTTTTTAAAGCAGCTTTCATCCCAAAAGCTAAAAGGGAAAGCCGGTTTGGCATTTATACCGGTTATACAATGTTTTTTTGCGCATGGGTATACCATAAAGCAATGGTGTGAGGCTGATGTGTTGGATACCTTGGCTAGCTTAATTTTAGCCGATTATCCTTCCAATCATTTGATCGAAATACTCTTTGAACATGGCTTTGATTTCAATACCCGTGCAAATGCTACGGGAGCTCGTTTGGTACATCTACTTATAAGAGATTGTTGTGATGCTTTAGGGGATTTTCCTGAGATTTGAGGATATCACTTGTTTAAAACTGGTTAAGCGGTTGTTGGCATATGGTGCGGATCCAAATTTTACCCCTGATACGGCCACTAAGTCTATACTTTATCACGCGGTAGAAGCCAGGGAGAGGCCCCTTGTTGAGCTATTATTAAAATATGGTGCAGACTTATCTTATCATCGGTATGGCACAGGGGATACACCGTTACATTTAGCAAGTAGGTTCGAAAAAGTGGCTATACTACAAGCATTGCTTGCACATGCAGCTATTGACTTGGACGTAAGCAATAATGCAGGCTTACTTCCTTTGCATGAAGCCTTTCTGGCTATGGATGCTACCGCCAGTCACTCTAGGACATGGATCCCTCTAGGAGACAATCTCTGTGCTGAAATTTTACTAAGAGCTGGGTCTAATATTACATGATGAGTGACGAGATCGCTTATTTTTCTTTTTTGTTCAACATATCTATTGCGTTTTAAAAAAAAGTATGTATCTTTGTTTCAAAGCTAGCCAGTTGAGCCTGTTAAAAAGCTAAACGCGGGTTAGTTTTTATGTTCTTTGAAATTGATGTAGGTAAGAAAGTTCACTTGAAAAGGTGAGTATGAGAAAAGCGTACAACTCCAAAAATTGTTCTCGGTTTAGGCTGAGAACACGTTAATAAATAATAGAAAGAAGAGTTTGATCCTGGCTCAGGATGAACGCTAGCGGCAGGCTTCATACATGCAAGTCGAGGGGCAGCGAGACACTTCGGTGTTGTCGGCGACCGGCGGACGGGTGCGTAATACGTATGCAACTTACCTTACATTGGAGAATAGCCTTTGGAAACAGAGATTAATACTCCATATTATCCTTTTAGCGCATGTTAAGAGGATGAAAGCTCCGGCGATGTAAGATAGGCATGCGTCCTATTAGCTAGTTGGTGAGGTAATGGCTCATCCAAGGCTTTGATGGGTAGGGGTTCTTAGTGGAAGGTCCCCCACACTGGCACTGAGATACGGGCCAGACTCCTACGGGAGGCAGCAGTAAGGAATATTGGTCAATGGGCGCAAGCCTGAACCAGCCATGCCGCGTGCAGGATGAAAGCTCTATGAGTTGTAAACTGCTTTTGTACAGGAACAAAAAAGTCCCTGCGGGGATTCTTGAGTGTACTGTAAGAATAAGCACCGGCTAATTCCGTGCCAGCAGCCGCGGTAATACGGAAGGTGCAAGCGTTATTCGGTTTTATTGGGTTTAAAGGGTGCGTAGGCGGCTTATTAAGTCAGTTGTGAAATCCTAGTGCTTAACGCTAGAACTGCAATTGATACTAATAGGCTTGAGTTAAGAAGAGGTAAGTAGAATTTATGGTGTAGTAGTGAAATGCTTAGATATCATAAGGAATACCAATAGCGTAGGCAGCTTACTGGTCTTATACTGACGCTGAGGCAACGAAAGCGTGGGGAGCAAACAGGATTAGATACCCTGGTAGTCCACGCCGTAAACGATGATCACTCGATATACATGTAACTCATGTGTGTCCAAGCGAAAGCGTTAAGTGATCCACCTGGGGAGTATACTCGCAAGGGTGAAACTCAAAGGAATTGACGGGGGTCCGCACAAGCGGTGGAGTATGTTGTTTAATTCGATAATACGCGAGGAACCTTACCTGGGCTAGAATGTGTTTTGCAACCTCAAGAAATTGAGGGTTCCTTCGGGACGGAATACAAGGTGCTGCATGGCTGTCGTCAGCTCGTGCCGTGAGGTGTTGGGTTAAGTCCTATAACGAGCGCAACCCTTTTACTTAGTTGCCAGCACGTAATGGTGGGGACTTTAAGTAGACTGCCCGTGTAAGCGGGAGGAAGGAGAGGACGAGGTCAAGTCATCATGGTCTTTATGCCCAGGGCTACAAACGTACTACAATGGCGTGTACAAAGGGAAGCTACTTGGCAACAAGATGCAAATCTCAAAAGCACGTCTCAGTTCGGATTGGGGTCTGCAATTCGACCCCATGAAGTTGGAATCGCTAGTAATCGCGTATCAGCAATGACGCGGTGAATACGTTCTCGGACCTTGTACACACCGCCCATCAAGTCATGGGAGTTGGTAGAGCTTGAAGGCAGTGGCTGTAAAAGGAGCTGTTTAATGTTAGACTGGCGACTAGGGCTAAGTTGTAACAAGGTAGTCGTACTGGAAGGTGTGGCTGGAATATCTCTTTTATAGAGTATAAAACGTCTTTTCTCGCTTTCTTACCTCATCTTTTTTATTAAATATCGTTATACCATTCCTCATCTATCCAATTTATTCTCTTTTTTATTTTACTTTTATATTTTGGTTAATACTCTTATTGAGTTGCCAAAGTTTAAAATCACTGATATAAATTTACTGACCAGCATAATGGAGAAATGGTGTTTCTTCTTTAAGTATGCACATACCACTAGTGAAGCTGATTTGCGTAAGATCATAGGATCAGATCAGGTAATCCATCGAGCATACGATGAGCTGAATCAATTTAATTGGACAGAAGAAGAATTACGGACTTACGATAAAGAAACTAAACGTATTATGGATAATCAAGCAGCAGAAGATTATCTGGTAAAAATTACTAAAGCAGAAGGTATCCAAATAGGTGAAGCTAGATTTTTGAAAATGATGCTCAAAAATGGTAATTCTATTGAAGAAATTGCTAGCATAACAAGATTATCCGTTACTAGCATCCAGGAATTATTACAACTAGCATAAACTGCAGAAAGTAGAACTAGAATAAAAAAGAAGAGAAGATTGAGTGGAAAATAAATATAATTTTACTTTCCACCAGGAAAAAATTTTACAGTAAAGAGGAAAAGTTATATCCCAATGAAACGCCTAGCCCTTCCATACCAAATGTAAGGCCAACTAAAAAATATTTCCACACTTAAACGTTCATAACCAACGTTTTATATGATTCATCCTCCCATACTGCTTGCCTTATTCAAAACTTACTTAAAGTTTTAGTAAATCATATAGAAAAATCATTATATTTTTTAGTAACTTTAGATGCATATGCGTTGCTGCATTGGATACCTAACAGGTCTCATATAAAAAAGTAGTATGTTTTTTTTCTATACCTTAAGAGAGGCTCTTCAAAGTCTGTATACCCATAAATCCAGGGTTTTATCTATGGGATTTGGTGTGTTATGGGCTATTTTTATTTTAATTTTACTAGTTTCTACGGGCGATAGTTTGCATAGGGGCGTGACTTGTGCATTTGAAAAATATGGTGAAAAAACAATAATTTTGTGGTCCAATCAAGGTATACCCATACCTATGACAGAAAATTTAAATGCCAAATTTGATCATATTAAACAAGTGAGTCCCATGCTCATGCGTAACCGGGTAGGTGCCCTTTATGGATCCCATAAAGAAACCATACAATTGTTTGCCGTGGATGCTTGTTATGCGTCTTTGGCCAATATGCGTGTGAAAGAAGGTCGCTTTTTTTCTACACGTGACGAAAAAGCAGCTCAGAATTTATGTATATTAGGCGCGCGCATCAAAGAAAGATTGTTTCGCCAAACCGCTGCATTAGGTAAGTATGTCTGTATAGATGGAGTTGG
>JAIETQ010000056.1 GCA_019744995.1 Amoebophilaceae bacterium | reverse complement strand
AGAGGTAACCCAGGTGGCTATATGAACCAAGCTGTTTTAGTTGTAGATGAGTTTGCTCCTGATGGCGACACTATTGTATTTACCAAAGGTAGAAAAAGGGAATTTAACGCTAGTGCAATCGTTGTTAAAAAGTGGGGCTGATCCCCAGCAACAAGATGAAGAGAAGCGTACGCCTTTACTATATGCCATTCAAAGTAAGCAGGGTAATACAGATGTAATCGGTGAGCTATTGCATAAGGATATAGATCTAACCCACCACGATGGGTCAGGACATGATGCATTGTATTATGCAGTGCATCATAATCGAGAGGATGTAGTGGATCTATTGTTATCCAAAATGAAAGAGAAGGTACTAACCCATTTAGAAGCCCTATGTACAGCGATATTTTTGGCACAGGGTCACGGTTACGATACTATTGCTAATAGCTTGTTATCCTGTATAGCACCCATACTAGAGGATCAAGATCTTGAAGATTGGTGTGCACCTATTGCTAAAAAAAGACAATCTGCTAAACATAAGTGTACTATTTTTTACAGCAAGCATGCGCAAGACAGGATAGAAGAACGTAAACTCTCTAAAAAAACAATAGACGCTATCATTAAAAATAAAAATGGCCAGTCGAGTCTATCGAAAACATGTAGTACGGTTTCTAAGTTGGTAGCGGATGATTTATGTGTGGTTATGGCTACACATCAGAAAAAGGTTATAGTTATTACGGCTTATCGGCTTATGCTGTAACCCCATCTTATCTTCTACTTGTTCAAGTCAGACTTGTTCAAGTCAGACTTGTTCAAGTCATTTAAAATAGTTATCCTTATTCAATGGGGTGACCCTACTACTAACCACATCGAGGCTGTTGCAAGTGGCTATAGGTTATCTTTCTGCTTTAGGGCTTATCATCTATTTGCATCTATTTACAAGGTCTCAGTTCTCAATGCATTTAATAAAATCATTGGTCTTGAGTCAATGGTGTCTAATGGATTTAATTTAAATAATTTAACAAACAAATATGAAATTTTTAGTTCAAAAACAAACTTATATCTATATGGGGCTAGCCTCTCTTTTATCAGCACATGTGGATATGTGTAAATATAGCCCTGTTTCCACTAAACCTATTTACGAAGAGATTAAAGGGGCTAATCTGAGTAATTGCAAGCAGGAGGCTTCATTTAAGTTTGAAGCAGCAATTGAGGATATGCTTAAAGCAGCCGATCAAAAAAGAGGGATTACATGGATGTTAGACAAGAAAGGTAACCTGTTGCGAGATGCTACTCACTCTACTGGTAAAGTCTATGCTTCGCAAGATTATGTTGTGCAGATACTCAGTATATGTCGCGCTGCAACACGGATGTGTGAATTATATCATAAAGAGGAGAAGTTAGTCAAGCCATTTGAAAAAATAGCTAATTTTTTCATAAAACAACACCAGAATAAGCCTGAATACGCAGCACGTGATGAGAAGGCTTGGGTCAAGGAGGTCAAGGGTATCAATAGAACTATTGTTGATCTATTACACAAGATTTTTCCAGAAAAAAGTCAAGATGATTTAAATAACGAATTACGTATTATAGAAAACTATGCCGGCCTTGAAGATACACACTATGATATTACGACAACAGTCAAGATAGAAGGGGAGAAATTTGACATAGAAGATAAGAAGTGGTTAAAGCTAACCACTGAACAACAAGAAGAATTTACAAATCGGCAAGCTAAGTTCTGGTATAAGAATTTAACGGATCTAGAGAGGCGGTTAGTGGATCGTTATGAAAAGGAATTGACAGACAACAACCATTACATTCCCACACAAATTAGAAATCTCCCAGGATGTAGAAACGCCTATAAAAAAAGCATATGGGCTTATGATCAAGAAAAGCGTAAGGTTAGATTAGGTAGATATGGGCATACAGCTACCTTATCAGCATTCAAGACACATCCAGCGGATAGTGATAAAATATGTAAGCAGAACTGGGATCAGTTGTGTAAACATGCTTCAACTAAGAGGGCCTTAAACTTTATTTGTTTGAATCATAACCAATGTTCAGGACCTTTTGGTTTGAGCGCAGAAAAGAAAATTGTAGAACAAACCAAAAAGGTTGTAAATGATGCTGATGCTAATAACTTTATTGGTTTGCCTATTAATTATGCGGGTACATTTTCAGAGGCTGTATTTACACCACAGTTTCTTAATTTATATAAGGAATGTCGTCCGATACTTAAAGATACAGATCCAAAACAATCATTTTTTGAAGAAAAGTTACTTGAGCTAAAAGAAATGGCTGATTGTACTCCTGGGCTAAGCAGAATCAAGTATACTATTTCACGCGAAAATCTTTATGCTGAGGCGGGTGCTAATTATATTGCCTGTAGGTCGTTTCTAAATAGCCAGCATGATGATGATGGTATTACTGAAGTCGTGAGTTGTAAAAGTGGTAAAGATAGAACAGGCTTTGTTTCTTTGTTAAGTGATGCAAAATTAATAGAAGCTTATCTAAGGGCTAACGCTATGGGGGATAAAGCTACGGAGAAGGCTATTAAAAAGGCACTGGCCGGTAGTGGACATGTGCAACTCTTAGCTGCTTTAAATGGAGGTATGGCTGGTAAATTTGGCCTAAAAGGTTACATGAATCGGCAGAATACAGATAACGATGTTAATGATTTATTGTTTTGCAAATCGGCGCTATTAACCTCTATTCCGAGATAGTTTCTTACATCATCTGCTTGTTATTAAGGTGCAATAATTGCTTGAAATCGTTGAATTTCTATTTTATGTAAGATTATATTGTTATTTTTAATAGGCTTCTTTATATCTTTATCCATAAGGTTTTTTTGCTTACTTTTTTTTGCTGAAAAAAAAGTAAGGCTTGGCCGGCAGGCGGTTTACAGGAATACAAACAATAAAATAACCTATGTATGCAATACCCTTTTGTTAAACGTTTAGATAAAAATGCCAATCGTTTTTCTTTCAGCTATAAAAACTCCATAGATAGGCTTTACCTATTCATTTTCATTTTAGGATGTATGAGTCTGTTTGTAGGCTGTAATTTTACTAAGACAAAGGATCATGAGCCTGAGTTGCCTCAGGTAGATCTAGGTACAAAAATGCCATTTAATGGTATAAGCAATGTAGTTAATACCTGTTACATGAATGCTTCTTTACAGGTTATTGCAGCATGCTATGCAGATAAAGTTCAGGAAGGTTCTCCACTTAAGAAGCTTATTGATAGCATCAATGATGCTAATCACGGGGTGGTAACCATCGCAGAGGTTCAGGAATTTAGGAAGAGTTTAATAGGAAAGTTTAACAACTCGCATAACCAGGAAGATGCCCACGAATTTTTAATGGCTTGTAATGACCAATACCCGTTTTTAGAGGGTTTTAATAGGACAGATCAATGTATTATAGCTAATAATGGGAAATATTATATCAAAGATCGTACACCAGCAGCTGAAAATATGTTTTCGTTGTGTTTTCCAAATCATAAAAACGAATCTCAAAGCTGTAGTCATAAATTAGCTGATTTGATTGATAGTGATCAACTATCCTTTAAGTTAGAGGAAAATCTACTCAATATCGAGCTAAAGGAATATAACGCTCTTGATGAACATGCAGCTAAACATCCTTCCATCAACAACTTATTGCTACAACTAAATCCTATGGAAGAGCAACAAGGGCAAAACAAAGTAACCAATTATTTGCTGGGGTCTTATATAGCTAAACTTCCTGATAAGCTCTGTATACATATGAAGCGTTCTAAGCAGGATGAAAATAATAATATTCCCATTAAAGTAAAGGATAGGATTTTAGGTGCAAAAAATATAAAACTAAGAGAAGGTGCATCTTTTAAAGAAACCCGTAATGTTTTCTTTCAAGTGCACTTTGGTTTGTGTGGATTTATACTCCATCATGGAGATAGCCTACACAGTGGTCATTATACAGCTTGTATCAAGAAAAACAATCAGTGGTATAGTGCGGATGATACCACTGTCCGTGCTATCGACGAAGCAGAGGCACTCAAACAATCAGAAGCTGCTTATCTATTGTTTTATACAAAAAAACAAAATAAGTTTAGTTAAAAATTTTAAAAATATTTATGAAATATATGCAAAAAAGGGTTTTATTTAAAGCTTGTGTAGTACATTAGGAGATATTTTTCATTTTTGGTTCGAGTATAAATACCTTATTCCCAAAGTGGCCCTATCCTTTCAACTTTATGGAAAATATTACACTGTATCAGCAGTACGATAAAAAGTATATAGGAGTAAAACACGAAAATGTTTCCAAGAATTATTTATCTAGCAGTTTTTTTGCTTCTAATAAAGGAACGGTAGGTCAGGATGGGGTGAAATATGAATTTTATAGCACAATAGCAGGTCTATTACCAGATATAGTTGTAGTAGAGGATTTTCGGGGAGCTGATGATCGGGGTCAGGTGGTTAGGTTTAATTATGATGCTCCTGCTATGGTGAAAATAAATCCTAAATTTTTTAAGCCTCCAGTTGGTCCCGTCTATTTATCTTTAGAAGCCTTTATGGTTAACACGGGTGGTCATTGGTTCAGTTACATCACAAAAGAGCATCAGTGGTATTGTGCCAATGATGGCACTGTATCTATGGTAACTGAAAATGAATTCAAAAACCTATCCATTGTAAAGGATATATTGTTTTATAAAAAACCAACCTCAGCTCCAAATGGGGCCAACATACCCACTATACCAGCCGCTTGTGGAAGCTGTGGCTAAATAGGCTTCAAGAAGCTGCCTTAATCGCTTAGGGTAGCTTCTTTTCTTCAAAAGACCTATTAGAAAAATACTTACCTATCGTGTAGCCAGTCACAGATGAAACGATAAGTAGGACCAAATCTTTTTCTAATTCTAGAAATAAAAGCAGTATTTTATTTTTTTGAAAAACCACTAAAAATAGATCAAAATAAAATAACAGATAGAGGCTGCTAGCTATGATCCAACGTCCAGAAATGAACTGCTCTTCTTTAATTTTTTTAATTAAAAATCCACCTAATACCACCAAACCTAGCGATAATAGCACCAATAGAAAAGAAAAAATAGGATAAAGTAATATATTCGCTAGGGCATTACAGACCAAGGCTAACCCACCTAATATATTGTTCAGAACCCCTTCTGAGTTAACATCTATCTTTAGGATTTCATCTAATGATTCGGTCGGTTTGTTGTTATTGGTTGCTTCATCATCGTTTTCTGTTACGAGACCAGCTGCTAGCAGGATTATCTTTTCTTGATCACATGATACCACCATGCGATTAGCTTGCGTTTGTATTCCCATACCTATGAAAATACTGAGTAGAAGAAGTATAGTGTGCATAATTTTAGTAGTAAATTACTTTTTTATAAGTTGTTTTTAAGTTATATTAACCCGAAGAGTAGTTGATCATTTAACTACAGTTGCCTAAGGTCCTGATTAATATCCTAATTTTTAGGAAAATATCATAATTTTAAATGAATCTATGAATACTAAAAAGGAGCGTACTATGTTTTTTGTTAGAGAAGGAACCTGTCGTACAAAAAGATTATTGCCTGAATTGGTTAATAATGACTTTTTGATTAATAATAGGCGGTTTAGTGATCATCTTAAATTTCTTTATCTGTATACCGACTTATTGGCTTATTATGGAAGCGATAATATACGTATCGAGGAGAATATTTGGAGGAGATTTTTAGAAAAAGATGCTACTGTTATGCGTTCTTTGATTTTGCATACCCATGTGGATGTTATCAAAAAAAGTATTGATAAAAATTTTTTAACTTTACGTCGGGCAGGTACAGCCATTGGAGAAAATAAGTATATTAAGGAGATTTTAGGAGTAGCTCAAGAGTTAATTATTTTATTAGATTATTGGCATAAAAATTTATCGGATGAAGATCCTATTCGAACCAAATTGGATGTTATCATCCATGAGGCATTAAATCTCCATCTCAGTAAAATCTACCGCATACTCAAACACGCGCTTAAAAAGAACCCTAATCCATTATTTTTAGATTTTTGTGATTTTGTAGATCAAAAGTGCCATCACTCGGCTTTATGGAAGTTGAAATCCACTCTTATTTATGATGAAAATTATAGTCTAATGTTAGAGGATGAAAAAAACATCATTATCTTAAATGATTTTTTCTCTATTGTTTTTAATACCATTTATGAATTAAAAAATATCGCTGCTGCTGATTATTTTGATACCCTTGCCACGCAAGACAAAGCCCCTCATATGGCTTTATTAATGACTTTCTTAGCATTAATGCAATATGCAGATGCTCATCTTAATGAGATTCCTCAAAGAATGTTAGATCATTATTATAGGCATGTGTTAAAATTCAATAACAACCCTTCTATGGCTGATGCAGCTTATGTTCATTTTGCACTTAGTGCAGATACTGCATTTTCTTTTATACCCAGCCATACGCAGTTGGTTGCAAAAAACTTAGTAAATGGTGAAGATATTTTGTTTGAAACCGATAGCGATATCACCATAAACAAGGCTAAAATTGATCAAGTCAACGTTTTATTAACTGATAGCAAAGCCTATTATGGGGTGCCTTCTTTAGCTACTACCTACCATAAGGATAAATTAGACACCTTACCTTTTCAACTATTTCCCCCGCTAGCAGCAAATGATGGAAGCCAAGAGAGCGCCTATAACCATATGGCTGCTATGGTAGGTTCTCCTGTATTGAATCTGTCTGAGGGTAAACGTACTATTTATATAAAATGGAAAATAACATCCGCCTCTTTTCAAGCCCTACTTGATTCTAATACCAGTAGTATCCCCATCTGTTCTACCTTATTTTTAGAAGAATTGGCTGATAAGTTTGGTTCTATGATAAAAGTCTATGTTACTACGATGATGGGATGGTTTTGCTTATCCGAAGGGTATATAACCATTCAAGTAGTTGAAGAGAGCTGTTCGATTGATATGACCCTTAGTTTGGATAGTGATGTGCCTCCGCTGGAAAAATTGCCAGTTGATCATCCAGGTGTACTATTGCCTACCCAAACCCCTACTATAGCGCTAAGGTTACGTGAAGGCGTTTCTTGTATGGACTTTGCTTTTTTTAGTAGCTTAGTCCTCGAAAAGATAGACCTAAAAGTTAGTGTACAAAACCATCGGGGATTGGTGTTACAAAACCAATTAGGGATTATTGATAATAGTCAAGTGATTGAACCTTTTGGCCCCTTGCCTCAAGCAGACAGTAGTTTTTATATAGGCAGCGGGGAGATTTTCTCTAAAAATATTACGGCGTTAAAAATACACATCAAGTGGGATCAACTGCCTGCTATAGAAGGGGGTTTTCAAGATTATTATCAGGCCTATCCGACTAAGGTTATGAATGAAGATTTCAAAGTAAGTATTTCTTATTTAAATCACCAACATTGGAATCCCTCTGCTGCACAAGCTAGGCAGCATGTGCCCTTATTCCATGTGATCAAAGATGAAAATGGCAGTGAAAGATTAGACCCTGTTAGGGTTATTGATGCGATTGATGTAGCTGCATTAGGGATTACAAAAAGTAATGAACCTTTAACCGTTGCCATATATGATCCCAATACAAAAGCTGGTTTTTTAAAGCTAAAGTTTAGTGGTCCAGATCAAGTGTTTGGTCATTCGGTTTATCCTAACTTAATGAGTAAGGTGCTTATTAAGAACATTCAAAACAAGCAAAAAGATCAATTAATTGTTTTAAATGAACCTTATACCCCACGCATGCAATCGATTGCCATTGACTATGAAGCCAAGGAATCTATTGTACTCACTGCTTCTACTGGTAAAGAGGAAGCAAAATATTTAAATAGTTTTTTGCATGTTACTTCTTTTGGATACGATAAAATAGTCCCTAATAAGTTAGTTAGGAAAACCACCTTGTTGCCTATGATCCAGAAAAACGTTTCATTTATAGCTTTTGGTATAGCAGAGATGGATGGTACTAGCTTTTCGTTGCATATAGAAATTGGGAAAAACAGCCTCAATCCAGATAAAGAAGTAGGTCAACCGACTTGGTTTTATCTCTCTAATAATGTTTGGGTTCCTATTAACAAGGAATTTATTGCTGCAGATGGAACCAATGGATGTGTGCAATCTGGTATTATTATATTTAATCTTCCACCCCATGTGACCATTGATAATACCTGTATGACACCGGAGCTCGTTTGGATTAAAGTCCAATTTTTCGACCCCATAGATGCATTGCCTACGATTGTTGGGGTCTATACCCAAGCGGTCTCTGTATCCAGGGTTATGGATAAAAATGGGGTATTTTCAGCGCCTACACTACCGGCCTATTCGATCCAACAATTCAAAGATCCTATAGAGGGGGTGGAAACTGTGGTGCATCCTTTTAAAACTTTTGGTGGTAGGCAATTTGAAAATCATCAAGCTTTTTATAGACGAGTCAGTGAACGGCTTAGACATAAAAATAGAGCCATAATGGCTTGGGATTATGAACATATTATTTTGGAAAAGTTTCCAGAAATTTTTAAAGTCTTGTGTGTCAACCATACCATTGGGGGGCAAAACAATAGGGATAGTCCTGGCCACATCACCTTAGTGGTTATTGCTAAAGTGGCAGATGATGCGTTAGGTTCTTTTCCTATTGTAGACAAACAACTGCTTGCTCAAATTAAACGCTATATTCAAACCGTAAGTTCACCATTTATACAGTTTGAAGTGATTAATCCTGTTTATGAAGATGTTAAAGTAAGTATTACTGTTAAATTTAAGCCGGGATATGAAAAAGGATTTTATATCAATAGGTTACAACAAGATTTAACCCTCTTTTTTTCTCCATGGTTATTTGATACTACGGAAGACATAAAATTGGGGGGCGATCTACCCACTTCTAAGATTATAGACTTCATTAACAAACGTTCTTATATAGAAGGTATAGGAAATTTTTCTATATTAAAGTATGTAGGTAAGGTGCCTTATTTAAAATTAGATAAAGTAACCGCCTATAATAGTCGTTTGTATGCTGTCTATCCTTGGTCTGTGATGGTTTCTGCTAAATCTCATACGATATCAGCAGTAGACAAGTTTGATACCAATGTTAAGTTCCGTTATGGTGGACTGGGAGATATGGCTATTGGTGAAGATTTGATCATAGGGCCATGGGAAGAGAAGTTAGAACAACCAACGCTAGCCTACCTAGACAAAGATGTGTTGATACCAAGTACAGAGGAACATTATTTAATAACTAAAAAATATATTCAAGTGGGTCATGGCAATCACGAATAGAGAAGAATTGAAAAAAAATTTTGAAAAAGGAGCTATTCCTACGCAACAAGATTTTGAGAATCTTATAGATTCTATGTTTAATAAAAAAGATGATGGACTTGTATCACAAGATTATGGGTTGAGTATATCGGCTCAAGGGGGGTCTTCTAAATTGGTGACATTTTTTAATAATTTAAATGATTTTAAACCCACTTGGAGTATTGAACAATATCCTAAAAATGATGATGATTTTGGGTTAAATATTACAAATAAGGAAGGAGAAAGTAGACTGTTTATTCGGGCAGATGGGAATATTGGGCTAGGCACCACTGATCCTTCTGAAAAATTGACGGTCAATGGCCATCTTAGTATGCATGGACGTCGGGGGACTTATGCCCATGGGACGATTCCTGCCGATGGTGATTGGCATAATATTACGCCTGTGTTAAGTGCTTTTCATGCTTTTGAGGTAATTGCTAAGGTGAGTAAAAAAGGTCGTGGTCTACATGCCATGACGCATGCTATAGCTTTGACTACCTTTGGGCGTTCTAATAATAAGATCCAAAAAACGAGTGCCTACTATGGTGGTTTTAGGAATAAAATTGATCTTCGTTGGCATGGAGAGACGTTTAATTACACGTTACAAATGAGAACCCAACGGGATTATGGTGAGGAAAGTATGATTACCTATTATGTAACCAATTTGTGGTGGGAAGAAGAGAGTGAGGTGTAAAAAGTAATACTTTTTATCGAATCTATCATAATTTTGCTTAACTTTGTAAGTAGTTTTATATAAATAATCATTGTCATGAAAAAAGATATTCATCCAACCTATAGAGAGGTAGTTTTTTTAGATACTTCTAGTGGGGTAAAATTTATGACTCGTTCTACGGTGCATACTAAGGAAACCATTGAGTGGGAAGATAAACAAGTCTATCCTTTGGTTAAGGTTGAGGTTAGTTCTGCTTCGCATCCTTTTTATACGGGCAAGAAAATTTTTCTAGATAAAGCGGGTAGGATTGAACAGTTTAATCAGAAGTATAAGAAGAAGGAGCCCCAGGTGTAGTTTATACTGCTAATTTGCGTTCATTTGCTGGTAAGGGGGGTAAACGGCCTCACTGGCAGCTCTTTTTTCTTAGTTTACTGTAAACGGCCTGCCGGCCAGGTTCCCTTCCTTTTTTTTGAGGCCCAAAAAAAGGAAGCAAAAAAAACCCTATCGCTCCAGAACAAAAAGGCACCAAAATTTGTAGAAAAACCTGGCACCAGCTGAGGTCGCTCTTTCAGAGCTCAATAGCTGGCGCTGGTCAGATTTTTTTACAAATTTTTTTAGGCGCTTTTTGTTCAAGTCGCTTAAAGGCATTTTTTATTTGATGATTTAGTTTGGTAATAACCCGCCAAAAAACCCGCGACTTAAAGAAAAGGCGTATAAAAAACGCGTATAAAAATCCGAAAAGAGGCAGCTTTTGAGCTCCGCAGGAGCGACCTCAGCTGGCTCAGGATTTTTATACGCGTTTTTAGCCTTTTCTTTTGGAGCGGAAAGGTTTTTTTGTTTACTTTTTTGGCTGCAAAAAAAGTAAAGCCTAGCCGGCAGGCGAACCTAAACTAGTACAAGTAAGTCCTGGCCGGCGAGGCCGTTTACAGAAACAAAATCCTAGCCATACGCATTACACAAAAAAAAGTAAAGCCTGGCCGGCAGGCTGTTTACAGAAATGCCCCCCGCCTTCAACCCCAAAACCCATTATTTAACATGCAATTTGCAGCCATACCAGGTCATGATGGTTTTAAAAAACTGTTACTAAGGACAGCCTCTACAAAAAAAGTTGCCCATGCTCAACTTTTTTCAGGCCCCGTAGGTGCCCCCACACTTGCCTTTGCACTTGCCTTTGCCACCTATTTAAATTGCATAGATCCCACAAGCGATGATGCTTGCGGGCGTTGTCTGTCGTGCACAAGCATGCAACAACTTACCCATCCAGATCTGCAATTGGTATTTCCCAGTAAGAGTAGCGTGAGCAACAAAACAGCAGCTGCCTCATTCGATGTAAAAGCCATAGCATTATTTCGCGAAAGGCTCCAAAAAAATCCCTTCATGACCTTAGAGGAGTGGGCAAGGATGTCTGATTATGATAGCAAGCAGTCTCAAATTACGCGCAATGAGGCTACTAAAATCATTCAAAGACTCAGTTTAAAAGCCGTAGTTGGCCCCTATAAGGTGGTCATCATTTGGCTGCCAGAATGTTTAAATCCTGCAGCAGCTAATGCCTTACTAAAGACCTTAGAAGAACCATCAGCAGCTACCGTTTTTTTGTTGGCCAGTGTCGATAGCCAGAAAATACTTCCAACCATTAGGTCCCGGACCCAACAACATCAAGTGGCGTTATTTGCTGAAGCAGCTATTCAACAATTATTGCGTGATAGATATGTAGCTATCCCAGATAGCCGCCTAGCAGAGATTGCTTTTTTAGCCCAAGGAGATGTCTCTAAAGCCTTTCAACTAGCCGAAGAGGGGGAGGGAAATCATTTTGAATGGTTTAGTCAGTGGATGCGTAATTGTTATAAAGCGAACTATGTAGCCTTAATGGCTGAATCAGAGACCTTTCATCAACGCTCTATGGATGGCCAAAAGATGGCCCTAACCTATGCTTTACAACTGTTGAGGATGACCTTGTTGTCTAAATTTCATCCGCCTTTGGCTGTAGCCTCTCCTATGGAAGTGGCATTTAGTCAAAAATTTGGGCTTACGGTTACGTTTGCGCAGTTAAAGCAGATGATTGCCTTGTTGGGTAGCGCTTATGCTGCTTTGGCACGTAATGGCAATGGCAAGATGGTTTATTTGCATACTTCTATTCAAGCGGCTGGGGTGTTTAAAGATTGAGGCTTTATTGTACGACATATGTCATCAAAATTAGCTTTGTTCTTAGGGCTTGCCGTAAACGTTGCATGTGAATATATATTCCATAAGCTATCTAAAAGAGATTCGTTTGATGCATTATTTCGTATGTCAACTTTAATAGTAGCTATAAGAGCATTTAGCCTATCCTGTAAAATATTTATGAATGTTTCTTCAGTCGCTATCTTCTCCTTCTTCCTGTCTGACTGCATAAATTTACCACGAATTCTAGTAAGCTCATTTTCTGCATTTATAATGTGCTGATGGTAGTATAGCTGGTCGCTGAGGGACGTCATCTATGGCATATTTTGCGCTATAATCAAGCGATGGTAGTTGAGCCCCTGTTAACCTATTAAATTTGTGTATGCTCTCGTTTAGCAATGGACCCCACTCGTCCGCTATTTTAGATTTTATAGTTACTGCTACACTAGATAGAGGATCACTTGAAGAACGAGTACTATCGGAATGATGGGTGGTAACCTGCGGATTGATGGACTTTAATAGTTGCTTTATGTTTGATAGTGTTAAACTTTCTATAGGTACTTCATATAAGATCTTTTTATTTTCATTTTGTCTAGTTAGGATGACTTCTAATCCTTGTGCTTGACACTGCCTTACTATGGCATGAAACTTTACCAAGTATGCTTCCAATTCGGAAAGACTTATTGATTTTTTACGCATTAAAGGGCAAAGTACTTTAGAAATAGTTTTGGCTATTTTTTGTTGTAGTATGCTGCATTGTTGTCTTAAGGCCAACATATCGGTATGTGCTTTCCCTAATGAAAGATTTAACCTGTCGAGTCCGTTTTTAGCAATGGTGCTTGTAATGTATATGACATCGTTAGTTGCATGCGTGTCCTGAGCCTGCTGGGCTATATTATTTAATTGTTGAACACATTCTATAAGGGGTACAGTTTGCTGAATTGTAGCGACGACCAATTCGCCACAATTACGTTGTAGATTAAAGGGAGATATCTCTGTTGTTTGGTGATATGTTAATGGATAATAAGGTGTGGAGTTTTTTGTAAACATAAGGAGCCGATCCTCAAGATTTTTAGCGTGCTCTTGGGATTGTCTGATAAGAGGTGAGTCTTGGCTGCTGGTAATGATTAAAGCATTTGTAGGCTTGCTTATTGCTTCACATACACTCAAGGTATGCTGTATGGAGTGTGTAATGACATTACATTCTTCCTTATCGGGACTTAACCTATCAACTTGTTTTTTTTACGTCTTCTATTGCGAGAAGGGATGCTGGATTCACTATAGGCTCTATGTCTACACTTATAATAGGAGGTGAAGCATCTACAGATCCTGAAATGGCGCTCATACATTTCAGCAGGTTTTCGTCCGTTAAACTTTCTTGGTTTAAGTTGTAAGAGGTCTCAATAGTGCTCAATTCCTTAGGATTATATTGAGGATTATATTGCCTAATTCTTAAGGTGATACTGTAATCTTCAATATACTCCAAGAGTATATTTTGATATTTTTTATAGGAGGCAACACTTATATTCTTTTGAATGAAACGACTAATTTGGCTAGTGATATCCGATACATTTCTCCTTACTTGGTCTTGCAAGCTGTATGCATGCCCACGTTGTTGTCTTAGATACTCCCACTAGAGATAGCAACATAGCATCTGAATCTTGTCTGATTTTAGCGACACAGCTAGGGTCTAAATCGCTCTGACTCGCTTCATCAGCTATACTTTGCATGGATGCGTATTCTTTTGCTGCTTTTAGGAGTAAAAGAATTAATTTAACCTGATTGTTAATATTATTTTTGTTTAAGGGTGGTATTGCTCTACCTCTACCGTCATCCCCTTCCTCTTTATCTCCCTCCTTTTTATCCCCTTCCTCTTTATCTCCCTCCTTTTTATCCCCTTCCTTTTTATCTCCCTCTGATCCAGATGTTCCTGTCGTTTTTACTGCTTTGTTGGTATCATTTGAAGAAGAGGTATAGGAGCTGCTACCCGAATCGCGCTGTAAACCAGTTTGAATCTGCTGACTAACTGCTTGATATGCCGCATAAACCTGTGCTGCTTGTTGTGTAAGTGTTGCACTTGAGGGGGCTACGGTTGACACCATTCTATCTTTAGGGGTTGCATTCAGGCCAGCTGATCTATGGCTTGTTAGGTGTACGATGTTAGGCCCCTTTTGACGGTATGTGCCGGCTGAATCTATATAACATAATAAAAGTAGCGTTATGGTTTTATTAAATTTAGTTGAATAAGAAATAGGCATAAACAGGTGTTGAATAAGAAATAGGCATAAACAGGTATATAAGTTATTGTTAATAGACAATATGGGAATGGGCCATGCGTTTATCTTTTATCGCTCTGCATATAGATATGATATAAAATTTTTATCTATTAGGCAAGGAGCGGATGCTTATTTTCTTGTTTTGATGCTCTCTGAACTGTGTGCAGAGATGGTTGGTGTGTGGCAATTTTTTTATATTGTTTAAGATAACTGTTATCGTGTAGGGATACGATTTTGTAGGTTGGTTGAAAAAGCTTAAATTACCCTGCAGCAATAGGTTAAAATCTCTTTATGATGTTCAACACGGTAGGTTCTCCTTTTTTAGCTATAGATCAACTTAGGTCTTTATTTCCTATTTTAACTCAGCAGGTGCATGGTAACTCCCTAGTCTATTTTGATAATGCAGCTACTACCCATAAGCCTCGTGCGGTTATACGTAGTGCACAAGATTTCTATGAGCAAGATAATGCCAACATCCATCGAGGTGTGCATGGCTTAGCTACCCGCTCAACTATAGCGGTAGAAAACACACGTACTGCGGTAAAAAAACTCATTCATGCCCCTGAAGAAGATGCTGTTATTTTTACCTCTGGGACAACGGAGAGCCTTAACCTTATTGCTGCAACCTATGGGGAAATGGAAATCCATGAAGGAGATGAAATATTAATCTCTGAAATGGAGCATCATTCCAATATACTTCCTTGGCAGCTACTTTGTAAGAGAAAAAAAGCAGTTTTAAAAGCACTGCCTATAGATAAACTGGGTGCATTAGATTTAACTGAGCTAGCTCAATGGATCAATAAACGTACTAAAATCGTTGCGTTGACTTACGTGTCTAATACCCTAGGGGTGATCAACCCCATAGCATCCATTATAGCCGCAGCACATGCCCATGGTGCTATTGTGGTTATAGATGGCGCACAGGCCGTAGCCCATTTTCCTATTGATGTTACGAGCCTAAATTGTGATTTTTTTGCTTTTTCAGCCCATAAGATGTACGGGCTTACTGGCTTAGGCTTCCTTTATGGAAAAAGCAAATGGTTAAAGCAAATGATCCCTTATCAAACAGGAGGAGGTATGGTAAAAAAGGTTACCCTACAAGAGGTGGTTTATGAAGAGCTGCCGTATAAATTTGAAGCAGGAACACTTCCTTTGGCCTCTATTATCTCTTTTAATGAAGCCATCAACCTTATATTGGCTATAGGCTACCCTCAATTAATGGCTCATGAAGCAGCGTTATTCCAGTATGCATGGACTAACTTAGCCAATATACCAGCCGTGCAATTAATAGGTAATGCGGACCATAAAGTAGGTATCATTGCTTTCAATATCCTAGGCATGCACCATTTAGATGTGGGGCTCCTTTTGGATACTAAGGGTATTGCTGTGCGAACGGGCCATTGTTGTACCCAACCCCTTATGGAGCGATTGGGTATAGAGGGTGTAATACGTATTTCTTTTGGCTTATATAATACCAAATCAGAAATAGATTTCTTTTTAAAAATATTGCGAGGTATTGTTCATAAACAAGCCATTACATCATGATACATAGTGCAGATAGGGCATATAAAACCATGCATCAACAGCAAGATGAAATTATAGATGCATTTGCCACTTTAGCTGGTGATCGAGCAGCTATGCTGGATTATCTTATTGATTTAGGTATGCAATTGGCTCCCATGGATCCCATCTATAAAACAGATGGTTATTTGGTTTCAGGTTGTATGTCTAAAGTATGGTTGGCAGATACCATCGTAGACAAACGACTCTTTTTACAAGCGGATAGCAATACAGTCATTACCAAAGGATTAATGAGCCTATTGGTTAAAGTATATAGCGGTCAGCCCCTTCAAGAGGTGGTAGCGACCGATCTTTATTTTATCCAGGCAATAGGTATAGATGATCTGGTAGGTCTTCAACGGTCTAATGGATTGGCACATATGATCAAAGCCATTAAATTAAGTAGCTTAGGAAATTATGATCAAGTATCGATGCAACAGGTTTATCAATAGATCTATTTATTATATACAACAATAAGGGAACTTATCTTATGGAAAAACAGAATCAAAATTTAGAAGTTAAACCCCTATATAGTGGTTCGGTAGCCAGTGATTTTGCTACCCATGCCAAATACCCTCCCCATGCATTAGACTTAGAGGAAGCTGTATTAGGTGCCTTAATGTTAGAAAAAGAGCCACTAATTGGTGTTATTGATTTGTTAAAGCCGGATAGTTTTTATAAAGAAGCCCATCAAGAAATTTATAAAGCGATTGTTCAATTGTTTAATGAATCGGAGCCTGTAGATATCCTTACGGTAGTTAATCAATTGCGTAAAGATGGAAAGTTAGCTGCAGTAGGGGGGAGCTATTACGTTAGTTATTTAACTACCCGTATCAGTTCTGCTGCTCATATTGAATTTCATGCCAGGGCTATTATTGAATATGCCATTCGACGAAAGCTTATAGAGATTGCTTCGACCATTCAAAAGGAGGCTTACGATTCTACTATGGATGTTTTTAATGTATTGGATCGTACCGAACAAGCCCTTTTTGATGTTTCTGATGGGAATGTACGTAAAGGATCCTTAGATATGCGTACCTTATTGGTAGAAGCATTTGATAATTTATCGACCTGCCGTACGCGTGTGAATGGGCTCACGGGTATTCCTAGTGGTTTTACAGGATTAGATCGCATTACGTCGGGTTGGCAAAAACTTGATTTAGTTATTGTTGCGGCGCGGCCTGGCATGGGAAAAACCGCTTTTATGCTCTCTGCTTTACGTAATGCAGCTATAGATCATAAAATTCCAGTGGCTATCTTTTCATTAGAAATGGGCGCTTTACAATTGACCAATCGTTTGATATCAGCAGAAGCAGAGCTATCTAGTGAAAAAATAAAACAAGGTAAATTAATGGACCATGAATGGGAACAGTTGCTGCATAAAACCTCAGCGCTTTCTAATGCCCCTATTTATGTAGATGATACCCCCGCCTTATCTGTTTTTGAACTACGTGCTAAGTGTAGAAGGCTCAAGGCTAAGCAAAATGTACAACTCATTGTCATTGATTACTTGCAGCTGATGTCAGGTGGGGTAGCTACTAAGGGCGGGTCTAATAGAGAACAAGAGATTGCTGCAATTTCTCGTGCGCTTAAGAGTATAGCTAAAGAGTTGGGGGTAGGAGTTGTGGCACTTTCTCAATTAAGTAGGGCGGTAGAAACCCGTGGTGGCAGCAAGCGACCACAACTTTCTGATTTACGTGAATCAGGTTCTA